>JBBRQX010000152.1:0-6665 GCA_038225745.1 Pseudanabaenales cyanobacterium
AAAAGAAATGAAAGCGTCTTAAAAGCAATAATTAAAAGCTTTACAGACTTGGGCTATACCATTGATGTCAAAGTGCTATCAGCACATCATTATGGAGTTCCAGAAAAATGAAGAAGAACAATTTTTTTGGGTAATCGATTTGGTGTAAAAAATATTTATCCAGATAAAATATTTAAGGATTCAGATCAAGATCTTCAAGATTTACCATTACCTCGAACTGTTGGATGGGCTTTTGATAATTTACTAAAATCAAATGACGAAATTCTAAATCATGATATCAAGCGATCGCAAATAGCCAATGATTTGGAAAGAGAAAGAATTAGACATATACCCGAAGGTAAAAGTGTTAGATACGAAAAAGATCAGTTAGCCTATTTACCTGAAAGTCTATGGTTTGATGTCGATTGGTCAAGTATTCATGAAGAAAGGTATAGAGAAGCCAAATTAAATCGACTCGATTTCCATAATTGTGCAAATACAATTAATACAAGTCGCACAACCTATTATCATCCAGTTGAAAATCGCTATTTAACAGCTAGGGAAGCAGCAGCAATTCAATCCTTTCCAGCTAATTATTTTTTCTATGGCACTATAACTCAACAATGGCGGCAAATTGGCAATGCAGTCCCCCCTCTTCTCGCAAAAGCGATCGGTGAATCTATACTTGATTTAGATTCGCGCAAAAGCAACATGGAAGAAACTAAGTCAATTGATGATATTCAAGTAATTAGATCTAAAGCATTCTCTTACAAAGAAAATACTTTTAATAAATCTAAGCAAATTGATAACTCAAAATCTAATCAACTTGCATTATTTTGAATTAAAAAAAATATCAAAATCAAATAATTGTCGGAAATTCACGTCCATCTTTTTGTTCAAGATCATAGCAAGACTTTTTAGGCTTTTCCTTCTTATCTACTTTCAAAACTGCATAAAATCCATACTTATAGATAGGAATACTATGAATAGTTTTAGCTCTCAATCGCAACTTCATTGTACAAGCAAATTGCGATGTACCTAATGAGAGAATATCTTGTTTGAGGTGATAAAATCCGTATCCTCCAATCTGGATATAGTAGCAATTTTTACTACTATAAAAATCGTGCAGGCTATTAATATCAATTTCTACCTTGTCTTCAAAAGCTTTTTGATCTTGTTTTTTATGCTGGCAGGTAATCTCATTCTTGGGGATAGAATATCGATTAGGAATAAAGTTTTTCGCATTAATAATATTTAAGATGCCAACAGATGTATAAAACGAAGTTACAGCATCTTCAACACACCAACTCCAAATTCCATTATCCCAGCGCAACATTTTCTGTCCGTAATCTGCATCCAGATCGAGTTTAACCTCTAGATTACATTCCTGAAAATCAAACAAAAACTTTATATCCGTTAAATTTCCTGCCCCACCTCTAGTTGAACCAATGACAATTAATCCTTTTGCAGTCAATAAGTCAAAAATATTTTGCTCATAATTATCACCTTTGTTGTATCCCATGATTTTTCTCGCAATCGATAAATTATCGCAAGATTACATGAAAGTGACGATATGAATATTAAATCCGACTAAATTAACTTGGTTAATTCATCGATTTCAAAATATTGATGAAACTTGGTAGTTACGTGCAAAACCGACGATCGCCCTTCTGCTTGACGTTTCTTTTTTACAAATCCCTGCTCGACTAATTCCTGTACATGTTGGTAAGCCCCCGCACCGCGCAACTCGATTAATTCAGATTGCACAATATTTTTTTTCAGCGCGATCGCTGCCAAAGTCCGTAAAGTACCGCGACCCAAATCCACAGGAATTAATTTATTAACCAAATCCTCAAACTCCGATCGCAACCTCAGCGAAAAGCCTACATCGGTCTCGACAATTTCTAAAGCGCTATCCCGATGAGCATATTCCGAAATTAAGTCAATTAGCCCCATTTCGGCATCCTCGACCTCGCAACCCAAAGCATCGGCGATCGCCGCCAAATTCATCGGTTTGCCCTTCAGGTACAAAACCGCCTCTACCTTTTGCTTAAATGACTTGGCGATCAGTAATTCTGGCTGCTCATAGCCAGCCATTGACAAAGACAATGGCGCAATAGTTTCCACTAATTCCACTGGCTCTTCAAGCTCAAAAAACTGTTGTGGCTCTAGTTTTAGAGGCTCGACTGGATCGACAGGTTGTTCAAAAGGCAATACATTCGTCATGTTAGAATTCTAACCGAGTAGAGGCGGCGCTTTGTGCCACTTTTACGCGCTCAAACAAAAAATTCACGTCTCTGAGAAACCCTATGCCAAGCAGCATGATGTACTACGAAGATACCTATGTGGTGCTGCCGCCTGATATGCAAGAACGGTTTGTCACTCAGCCCGAATTAGAGCAACTTTTACAAGATCTGCTCGCTGATATTCAACATCAGGATCTTCCTACCGATTTACAGAATCTCACCACAGTTAGTGAGCAAGTTCAACGCTTAGTTAAGACTGCTTGCGATCTAGATTGTGGCGATCGCGGCATATGGCAATGGTACGTCGTTCGCCTAGACAAATAATCGAGCTTGATCGAGCTAAAAAGTGTATTTGTAAATATTGCGGCGGCGGTGGGACTGCGTAGTTGGTTTTTAACGCAAACAAATAATAAATTCATAGCTCAGCCTTGAAAAGTAAGTAATAAGTGCGAAAATCCCATGGCATATAGTAACTTCACTCTGAGACAAGTCGAACAAGACTTTCATTTGCAAATTGAAGAAAAAATTGATTTGTTTGCCCATGTCGTAGCGATCGCACCTAGTGACGATATTAAAAAGCTCCTCGCTGAAAATATTCCCCTTGCCCTTGCGATTAACACCGAAAAAGCGCGATCAGAATTTTTGATTGCCCCCACCTTATTAGAATTAAGACGGCGATCGCCTATTCCCATCAGTCTATTTTCTGGAACCGAATTTGCGGTTAGTCCAGAACAAGGATTAACGGGCTATTGCGACTATTTGATCAGCCTATCTAAACAACAGTTAATGATTAGCGCCCCAGTAATTGCGATTGTTGAGGCGAAAAACGAAGACATCAAATCAGGGCTAGGGCAATGTATTGCGGAAATGATTGCGGCACAGTTGTTTAATGAGCTTGAAAACAATGACATCAAGACAATTTATGGCATCGTCACTTCAGGTGAAATCTGGAAATTTCTGCAAATAACTAAGCAAACAGTCATAATTGATCTCACCGACTACTACGTCACTGACATTGGTAAAATTCTTGGCATTCTCCTACAATTTATTCAATAAGCAGCTCTTTTGCTGCTTACAACATAAAAGTACGCGAATCCACACCTGATCCATCGTGAGATGCCGAAAAATCATTGATGATATTGTCTGATTCGAGATTGCCATCTACTAAGTTAATAATGCGATCGGCAACATCGAGGATGCGATTATCGTGAGTGACCATCAAAATTGTAATGCCTTCTTCTTTTGCCATTTTTTGCATCAGCGTCACCACATCGCGCCCCGATTTTTTATCCAGCGCCGCCGTTGGTTCATCAGCAAGGATTAAATTCGGACGATTGACCAAAGCTCGCGCGATCGCTACTCGTTGTTTTTGTCCACCCGACAGCGCATGGGGTTTATAGTCAACGCGATCGGCTAAACCAAGTTGAGCAAGAATATCCGCCGCTTTATTTTTGGGTGTAATACTACCCGAATTAGGATATAGATCCGTGGACATCATCACGTTTTGTCTTGCTGTCAAAGAATAGAAGAGATTGTGAGCTTGAAAGATAAAGCCAATATTTTTGCGAATTTGCACCAACTTTTTGGGCGCTAACCCTTTAAGTTCTTGACCCAAAATTTGCAAGCTCCCATCTTGAATCGTGCGTAAAGCCCCAATTAAAGTTAGGAGCGTGGTCTTACCCGATCCAGATGGTCCAGTGAGGATCACAATTTGCCCAGAGTAGATCTCTAAATTGATATCAAATAGAACCTGCTTAAATAAATCACCTTCACCATAATGAAAGTTGAGATTGCGAATCTGTATTGATGGCTCGACTTGAGGAGGCAAAGATAAATTTGTAGGGGCAGAAGAAGTGATCATAGTCTAGTAACCTATGGACAGAGTAATTGATTTGCAAAGAAATTGATCGGCAAAATAAAACTTGTCAAAATAAAACATTGATTCAGATTATTGATGAAGCTCTGAGACTATATTAACTACTATTTTGGTGATTATTAGGTAAGAGATATTTATGCAAAATACTCGTCTTAGTACTATTGTAAATGTCAGCATTGGACAATTGTCTCAATGGTCGCGCAATCCTTGGCGGCGATCATCTTTGATCTTGATTAGCTTATTGTTGGGATTTTTTTTAGCATCTGTAATCTCTACCTCAACAGGTGCAAGATCTGAATTAGATATTGTGGTGGCGGCGATCGCTGTTTTCGTTGTAGAAATCATTAATCGCTTTGTTTACAGCCCAAGGCGCATAACCCTTGCGGATGGCAGTTTAGCGCCTCGATCCCTAGCTACAGAAATGTTGAATTCAGTTAAATTAGGTGTAGTTTATGGACTGTTTCTGGAAGCATTTAAGCTAGGTTCCTGAGCCAGAAAGCCTACTAAGAGAGCTTTCTGATGATCATCACAGCAATTTCCGAGCAAACGAACCACAATAAAAAACTTAAAAAGGTTGCAAAGCAACCTTTTTAAGTTTTTTATTGGTTCTGGTTTGGGCGCAAAGCGCTGTAATGCTTAATTGCGGCGATGGGTAACTTGATCAGCGTATTCGGTAATGCGGGAGGGCATGGATGCACCTGTCAAGATCATGTTGACTTTAGGCGATCGCGTTTCTAATACTTCTAGCAATTCTTCTTCAGTAATTAGCGATCGCGCCACAAGCAAATTTGCTTCATCTAGAACAATTAAGCCTGCACGACCCGATTTAATCGCGACTTTGGCATAGTCCCATAGCTCCAATACTGCTGATTTCTCGGTATCAGTCAACTCGATATCATCTTTAGATAAATCTCGCTGAGCATCACAACGTAGCCATTCCAAATTTTCAACGAGCCGACGGGGATTGCTCAATCCTTGATTAATACCTGTCTGAAAAAGTTGCGCGAGTAATACTTGTGTACCTTGACCTGCAACACGCATCGCCTGAGCAATGATGTCGGCGTAGAGATTACGATGAGGGGCAATAAAAACCTGAACATTACCTTTAAGTGGGGTCACGATCAATGTGGATTTGGGTAAGTTTACAGTTGTAGGGTTAGTCTTGGGCTGATCCGTCTTAATTTGAGCCACCATAAACAAATCTAGTGTTTTATTTTGCACTTACGATCATATCAGACACTAGATGTAGAAAAGGTTGTTCTATAGCAATTGGATTATTTTGAGATTTAGTTATAAAGCTCTTAGCTTTAACCAGTTAAATACCTGATTTATCGTTAAATTCAACTCTGATTTCAAAAAATTAGGGACAAGTAATTTTTCATTGCTGTTTACATTGTCATTTATTTCAATCGGCTGGCGATCGCGCTGAAATATCAACAGCGATCGCTCCTTCGGAAATAATAACCATCCCATTTCAGTACCATGTTTAAGGCCATGCAGAATATTACTGATGACACGGATCGGTGATTGGTCAGGCGATAAAATTTCAATTACCCAGTCAGGAACAGCCGAGAATACATTCTCAATTTCACCATCTGTATTCACAGGCAGATTCTCCCATTGAAATACTGTCACATCTGGCACAATCGACCTACCGCCAAAGGTGCAGCGTAATTCGGGAAAGGCTAGTGCAATCTGTTTATCTTCTGTTACCGCATTAATCGCATTACAAAATTTAAGCTGAAGTCGAGAATGTTGACCTTGAGGCATCGGTTTCTGGTGAATAGAACCATCAATATATTCATTCGCAGGCTTTGTTTCTGGCTGCTCCAGAAAGCGATCGAGTGTGATTAGAACATCTTGTGTAGCAAGGGTCATGATAATTTACCTTCTTTGGAAAAGGTGTAATTCTGTGATTGTCGCACAAGCTGTTAATTGAGGCGGTTTAGCGATCGCTAAGTTATTTTGTCTATAGCGCTTATACACTATCTAACACCTCTATTTGGTGTCACGAGTACCAAAATAAAAACCGATCGCGGCGGCAACTAAAGTTGATTGCGTAGTCAAAACCAAAGTAATGAGATCTTTTGCTCCTGTTTGTTCTTTAAATTTATCTTTGTCGGACGATGTGTCGTAAAAAAATTTGTCAATCGCAATGATCAAGAAAATACCGACTATACTGCCAATAAAGCCATGTACCAAACGCTTAGCAAGCTGCGATCTCGTTTTTTCTTGCACATAAGATAGCGGCTGCTCTGTAGTAAATTCAGAGATAGATTGCTTCGGTTCTAGCTTAAGACTATCCAGTTTAGGGGCTTGCGGATCAAGCTCATCATTGCTTGTGGTCATAATTAGCTTTCAAGCGCATTAAGTATTTTCACAATTTCTTTACTGTCAGCCCAAGAAATTTCGCGTCTTGAACCGTCCTTTTTTTCTACCAAAAATTTTGATTGCTTTTTGAGTTCGCTCTGAATGTAGCTATCAGTGGCGATCGCATGACGTAGGGCAATCGAGGGAGAAACCTGTAAAATATCCGAAAGCCATTTTAATTCTCGGAGCAAGTC
>JBBRQX010000153.1:0-6658 GCA_038225745.1 Pseudanabaenales cyanobacterium
AAGCGGGATATCCAAATCTACGGAGATGCGATCGCACGATTAAAACAATCAACCGCTTTAAACTTTCATCATATCTGTCATCAAGCCGTTTTAAATTGGTTGGGCGAGTCAAAAAACCCTCAAGTTTTAATTGGAGAAGTCTATAACGAAGTCGAACGATTGCCTTTACATTTAGCCTCAAACGACAGCTATTCTATTGGTTTTGTACATATTCAAAAACTGATTTTGACTTATCATTTTGGTCAGGCGCAGGACGCGATCGCGATCGCTAACTTAGCAGAACAATCGATCGGTGGTGTTGTCGGATCGGTTCAATTTGGGATATTTTATTTCTATCACGCACTCGCTCTATTAAGTTATAGAAATACTGATCATGATGGTAATAGAGTTGATTGGAGCGAATCGATCGCTAACGATCTCAAAAAATTATCCAACTGGGCAATTCACGCACCGACAAATTTCGCGCATCGGTGTGAATTGATTCGAGCCGAAATGGCAGGTGCATCTGGAAATAATCTGGAAGCAATGGAAGCCTACGACCTAGCGATCGCAGGAGCCAGAGAAAATGGCTACATTCAAGAGGAGGCTTTAGCAAATGAACTAGCCGCCAAGTTTTATCTCGCCCAAAAACGAATCACGATCGCCAAAGCCTATATGAAAGAAGCACGGTATTGCTACCAGAAATGGGGAGCCAAAGCCAAGGTAGATTATTTAGAGGCAAACTACCAAGAAATTCTCGAAGGAGCGATATCTTATAAAGATTCGAGTAAAATTTCACTGTTGAGAAATTCGACTAGCTCGTCTTCAGGTAGCTTGGAGGCGATTGATTTGGAATCAGTAATGAGATCTTCCCATGCGATCGCCAACGAAATCGATCTAGATGCGCTTTTGACAACCTTGATGAATATCTTGATTGAAAATGCTGGAGCGCAAAGGGGCTGCTTGCTCTTGCCAGAAAATTGGTCTGACTTGACTGAATGGCGGATTGAAGCAATCGTGACGGTCGATGGCGATCGCGCGATCGGGCAGTCCATTCCCCTAGATACTATCTCACCAGATGGCGGGACGTATTTACCTATCTCATTAATGGACTACGTTACGCGCACTTGCAAAACCCTAGTTTTAAACAACGCAGCTCAAGCTGAAAACTTTCAAAATGATCCTTGGATCGTGCGCCATCGATCAAAATCAATCCTATGTATGCCCTTGCTAAACCAAGCGAATCTAAGTGCAATTGTTTTTTTAGAGAATAATCTCGCTACCGATGTATTTACGCCGAGGCGAATAGAAATTCTCAACTTGCTCTCGACTCAGGCGGCGATTTCAATTGGCAAATCCCGATTGCTAAAGCAGCAAGAAGAACTAAATCAGTCGCTCCAAGCCGAAATATACGATCGCCAGCTTGCAGAACGATCACGCGATCGCCTAACTGCTCTGATCCAAGCCTCGACGGACATTATTGGCATGTCATCACCACAGGGGAAAGTAATTTGGAATAACGCTCAGGCTAACAAATTTATCGGTCTACCTCCCGATGCCGATCCCTCAGATTATGCGATTCCCAATTATCACCCGCAATGGGCGCTAGATATTATTCTCAATGAAGGAATTCCCTATGCGATCGCATCAGGCTCTTGGTTGGGAGAAACCGCTATATTAACTCCTGATGGAATAGAAATTCCCATTTCGCAAATGATTATCGCCCACAAGTCGGTCGATGGAGAATTAGAATATATTTCCACAATCATGCGAGATATTAGCGAAGCCAAAAAGCGTGAAGCTGAACTCAAGCGATCGGAAGCAACATTACAAAGCATAGTCGAAGGAACGGCTGCGGTTACAGGCGATGACTTTTTTCCCGCCTTAGTGAAGCACATCGCCGAAGCTCTGCAAGTAAAGTATGCTTTGGTGACTCAATTGAGCGGCGATCGGCTTCAAGCAATTGCATTTTGGGCGCATGGAGCGCTCCAACCACCGATTGTATATTTTCCAGCTTATACGCCTTGTGAGATCGCCCTGCGAAATGGCGAGTACATTTGCGAAAGTTTTGTGCAGCAAATCTTTCCTGAAGATGCCGACTTAGTTATGATGCAAGCAGATAGTTATATGGGAATTTCGCTCAAAGACGCTGAGGGTAACTCTATTGGAAATCTCTGTGTTCTCGATATTAAGCCTCTACAAGATATTCCTAGAATTAGAAATATTTTGAAGGTCTTTGCAGCAAGGGCTTCAGCCGAGTTGCAAAGAAAAGCCGCCAATGATGCGCTATACGAACTCAATCAAACCCTCGAAATGAGAGTGCAAAAGCGAACTATCCAATTAGAAGCCGCCAACAAAGAACTGGAATCTTTTTCTTATTCAATTTCCCACGATCTGCGTGCGCCATTGCGAGCGATCGATGGATTTTCGAGAATCCTGCAAGAAGATTATCGCGATCGCTTAGACGCTGAAGGCAATCGCTATCTCAAAATCGTGCGCGAAAATGCCAAACGCATGGGTGAATTAATCGACGATCTTTTAAACCTATCGCGCCTAAATCGCAGGGAAATGACGAGGCAATCTATCTCGGTAAATAAGTTAGTCCAGAAGTTACTTGGCAACTTTGAATCGGAATTAGCGTCTCGACAGATCGAATTCGTATTCGCAGATTTACCTGACTGTAAAGGCGATCGCTCGTTAATAACTCAAGTCTGGATCAACCTGCTATCAAATGCGATCAAATACACCAGCAAAACCGAGAGCGCTCGCATTGAAATTGGCTGTCAAGAAACCGAAGATGAAAAAATTTACTTTGTCCGCGATCATGGAGCAGGCTTTGACATGCAGTATGCTGACAAACTTTTTGGAGTATTTCAAAGAATGCATTTAGAAAGAGACTTTGAAGGCACGGGAATCGGACTGGCGATCGCTCAACGAATCGTCCAACGACATGGTGGGCGAATTTGGGCAGATGCGGCAGTCAATCTTGGCGCGACTTTTTACTTTACTATTCCAGACCAAGGCCCTAACTAATGACTGATTTATCTTCCGAACAACCCGTATTTATCTTGTTAGTCGAGGACAATCCCGCCGATGCCGAGCTAGCAATTCGCGCCTTGCGTCGTGGCAGAATTAGCAACCAAATTGAGTTATTGCAAGATGGGGCGGAGGCTCTAGATTTTATCTTTTGCAGAGGAGATTATGCCAATCGGCGGATTAGCGATCAACCCAAGATAATTTTGCTCGATCTAAAGCTGCCAAAGGTTGGCGGGCTAGAAGTTTTGAGGCAATTAAAATCCGATCCGCGCACACAGATGATCCCAATCGTCGTACTTACATCTTCCGCTCAAGATAGCGACGTAATCGAAAGTTACAAACTTGGCGTAAATAGCTACATTGTCAAGCCAGTAGATTTCGAGCAATTCAATAAAGCCGTCGAACAATTGGGCTTTTATTGGCTGCTAATGAATCGCTCTCCACTCGCATAACGGCTTGTGCCTACCTACTTACAACAAACTAATATTCTCTTGGATCGATACAGCTGAAGCCTGAAGTGCAGCAAGTTCCTCATCTGTGAGTTGCAGTTCGATTACTTTTTCCACACCTTGTCTTCCCAACTGGACTGGTACACCCATAAATATCTCCTTTAAGCCATACTCACCTGTGAGATGAGCCGCCGCAGGAAAAATTCGATGCCGATCGCTAATTATTGCCTCCACCATCACATAGGCAGCCGCCGATGGTGCAAAATAAGCGCTCCCATTTTGCAATAACTTCACGATTTCGGCTCCACCATTACGAGTTCTCTCCACTAATCGGGCGATCGCCTCCTGCGATAATAATTCTGTAATCGGCACACCATTCACTGTCGATAGACGCGGTAATGGCAGCATCAAATCACCATGTCCACCCAAAACGGTAGTATATATATCAGCAGTGGAAACCCCTAATTCCATCGCAATAAAAGTTTGAAATCGCGCAGCATCTAAAACTCCAGCCATGCCAATCACTCTCTGGGGCGGTAAACCACTCACTTGCCAAGCCAGATAAGTCATCACGTCTAGCGGATTAGTGATGATCAGCAAAATCGCTTGAGGAGATAGGGCGATCGCCTTCTGCACGACATCTTTCACAATTCCCGCATTAATCCTGAGCAGGTCATTGCGACTCATCCCCTCTTTGCGCGGTAAGCCTGCGGTAATCACAATTACATCTGAATCTTTGGTGTCGTTATAGTCATTAGTACCGACAATTCGGCGATCGTGATTGGAGATCGCATGGGCTTGAGCCAAGTCGAGGGCAATTCCCTGTGGCTTGCCTTGGACAATATCGCATAACACGACATCTGCTAAATTTTCTTTAGCAATGCGCTGAGCTAACATCCCGCCGACATTCCCCGCCCCAATGACGGTAACTTTAGGCGATCGATAATCTTGAATTTGGGTTGGCATAGTTTGTGAAGTTTTTCAAATTATTTTGGCGATTAAAATCGTATCACCTATTTTAATCGTTCAATCAAGCGATCGCGCAATCACTCACCTCACCCAAAACGCGATCGTCAAATCAATCAACCAAAAGTACAATGCGATCGCCAAATCAGTCATCTAATTTAAACGACTGCGCCACTTCTTAGAATCTTGAGAGCAATGAAAGACAGCGTATACCGTTATTTTTCCCTCAAAGTATTCGTAAAAAATAGCATAGGGGAACCGTCGCACTAAAACTCTGCGGTATTTTTCATAAGCAAATACATATATTTCAGGATTTCTTTCAATGGTTTGGATAGAGGCATCGATACATCGCAAGAATTCTTCTCCTAATCCAAGTTCACGCTGCTGATACCAATCATAGGCTTCTGTAATATCTTGTCCTGCCTGTGAGAGAAGAATGAGATTTTTAGACATTTCTTTGGCTACGGATTCTTGCTTTTACGGAATCCCAAGAAGATGCCAGACTAGGATCTTGCGAGTGAGATAGTTTTCTTTTAGCTAGTTCTTCTTTTTGCCAGTCCAACACAGGAATATTGGCTGGTTGAGTTGCGATGTTATCCCATAGATCTTCGAGAAGCTGTAGCTTTTCTGAAAGTCCTAGCTCAAAAATTGGTGCAAACTCTACTGTCATGACTTAGTTTTATGTAGAAATAACAATTTTATTTTACTGTAAAAACAGGAGATTTGTATGTCGATGACGCGATCGCCCAACCAATCACCAAAACGCGATCGCCACAAATCTGAATTTTAAGTAGTTGCGATAATAATCTGTAAATTGTTATGATTATGTTAGTTGTGGCGCTGAAGGTGCAAAACATGAATTCTAAGATTATTGCTTGGGGATCGGTCGCCGCGATCGCTGTTGTAGTTACAAGTTGGTTCGGGTGGACAACCTATCAGCGCAGCGTCTATGAGAGTTTTCTAGCTTCTGCTGAAGAGATAACTACTAAAATTAGCAGTGATAATTCCCCAACAAGTCTTGAAGTTCTGATTGCTAGACAGAAAAATATTGATGTAGCTATTTCCACTCTTAATAAGATTCCATTTAGTTCAGGAGATATTTATCGTAAGGCTCAAGAACGTTGGAATAAGTTAAAAGAACTTGATGCTCAACTCACGCAGAGAATAGAAAATGAGAAGCTGGCAATTAGTTCATTTAAGAAAGCTAAATCTCTGCATAAGGAAATAGTGAATGAGTATAACAGGCGCAATCTTTCCCTTGAAGAGTTACGAGTGAGCCTTGCTAAATATCAAGAGGTAATCTTCTTGTTAAAAAAGTTATCTACTGAAACTTCTATCGCTGCGGAAGCCAACAAATCTTTGCAGGAATTTCGTAAAAGTAATGACACTATTCTGGCTGCGTATCGTAATAAAGAATCTGCGGCAAGGGAAGTTGTTGAAAGGCAAAGACAACAAGAAGCAGATAAACAGCGTCAACATGGGTTGCTTATGTTAGAACGCCAAGCTAAACTAGAAATACAGAAGAGTATGATTGAATCAGTAGAACGAAGGTCTGAAGCAATCCTTAAGACTCCCTTTAGACGTTTAGTTGACTGAGATCTTTGTAGTAAATCATTGATGATTTAATCACAACAGTCTCAAATAATCTCTAAGACTCTCACTGATTAATTCTAAAATAAATTGAGATATTTCTAACATAATCTTTTAGTATCCGTGAATGTATAGGAAATTAACCATGCTACAAACAACTTTGCAAAATATTGAAGAAAGCTTAAGGCAACTTCCCTATTCCTTACAGGTTGAAGTATTCCATTATATTGAATTTCTCAAGAGCAATTATGCGAAGCAAAGTTTAGAAGATTCAGAGGTAAAGCAACCTAAAAAGCGTGATGGTTTTGGCATTTGGCAAGGAAAGATTTCGATGTCAGAAGATTTCAATGCGCCAATGGAAGAATTTGAGGAGTATATATAAATATGAATGTACTTTTAGACACCCATACATTCATTTGGTATATCGAAGGAAATACAAGCTTTACTGAGAAAGCTAAAGAAACCATTGAATTTTCTGCGGATAATGTCTATTTAAGCGTTATTAGCCTTTGGGAAATTGTAATTAAAACGGGCAAAAATAAGCTTTCTATGCAAAATGAATATGATGATTTGCTAGATGTTCTAAATTCATTGAATATTGAAGTTTTACCAATCACATTTGCAGATACCCAAATCTA
>JBBRQX010000154.1:0-6575 GCA_038225745.1 Pseudanabaenales cyanobacterium
ATAATTTGTAAAGGGTTTTTATGATTTGTACCTTCGATCATGATCTCTTCGATACGTCCTGCATAACGATTAGAACGCTCAGCCGCATTTTGATTAACGACACGGTTCAGTCGTTGGAGGCGATCGCTTTTAACCTCTTCACTTAACTGATTCTCCCAAACCGCCGCAGGTGTCCCCGGCCGAGGTGAATAAGCAGCCGTATTCACCAGATCGAAGCCAATATCATTTACCAACTGGATCGTGCGCTCAAATTGTTCTTCTGTTTCCGCAGGAAAAGCCACGATCGCATCGGCAGTAATCGCCGCGTCGGGCATAATTTCACGAATATCATCAATGATGCGGCGATAGCGCTCGTGGGTATAGCCCCGCGCCATCGCTTTGAGAATATCGTTGTCGCCTGATTGAAAAGGAATGTGAAAATGTTCACAAACCTTGGGTAGCTCGGCACAGGCTTTAATTAGGCGAGAACTGAAGTAACGAGGGTGACTGGTGGCATAACGAATGCGATCGATCCCTGCAACATCATGGACGTAATAAAGTAAATCCGTAAATGTAATTTTGCCACCAACGCCAGCACCGATAACACCTGCGGGTAAGTCGCGCCCATAAGCATCAATATTCTGACCCAGCAAAGTAATTTCTTTGTAACCTTGAGCCGCTAGCTTTTCGATTTCTTCACGAATCACTTGCGGAGTCCGCGATTGCTCCCGACCGCGCACGGCGGGGACGATGCAATAGGTGCAGTTTTCATTGCAGCCATAAATGACGTTTACCCAAGCCGATACAGCGCTATTACGGCGCGGTGTGGTGATGTCTTCTTCGATATAAGATTCTTCGGTAGCCGCAACTTGATTACCATTAAAAACTTGTGCTAGCAGATCGCCAAGACGATTGACATGCTGTGGGCCCATAACTAGATCGAGTTCAGGCACTCGCCGCAGCAACGCTTCACCCTGTTGTTGGGCGACACAACCAGCCACAACTAGAGTCAAATTGGGGTTTTCGCGTTTGCGCTTGGCTTGTCGCCCCAAAGCCGAATAAACTTTCTGCTCAGCATTGTCACGAATGCTGCAAGTGTTATACAAAATCAAGTCCGCTTCTTCGGTCTCTTCGGTTGACTGATAGCCCATATCTTCTAAAACGCCTGCCATGCGCTCGGAGTCAGCTTTATTCATTTGGCAGCCGAAGGTGACGATGTGATATTTCTGAGCAGTCATGAAAGTGTCTAACCAAAGCCGAAAAGATTGCTGCTTTATTCTACCAGAAAGAATTTTATTCCTTAGTTGAGTAATTAAGCAAAAGAAACTAAAACCCAAAAAGCTGTAGCGCACGCGCAGCGTGCGCTACAGCTTTTTGAGTTTTAAGATTTTCTTTACATACTTACTTACTCCCTTCCCAGTGAAAGATTAGGCGTTACGGCGCGGAGCGCCGCAACGCTAATTCTTGGGTTTTGATGTCTATTTTTAGACTGGGAAGGGAGTAAGTTGAAGAATTAAAAGCAACATTATTATTTTGTTTCAGTTTCGGATTCCAAAGGACTAATGCTGAACGAATTATCTGACAAGATAGACTGTTGGGGTATGCCGATCGCAATACCTTCTTTTTCCATGATTAGCTTGAGGCGGCGGCGAAACTCTCTAGCCACAGCCCATTGCTGAAGCGGTTGAGTTTTAATCCAAATGCGAATTAACATCCCAGAATGTTGGAGTTCATCAATACCAAGAACTTCAGGCGGTTCGATGATCTTGGCTCGCCAAATATGCTCTTGATAAATCTCTTGAGCTAATTTCCGTAATACTCCGATCGCAAAATCAGGATCAGTGGCATAAGCGACTCGAATTGTCAGATCGACACGCGCCCAATCTTTAGAAAGGTTTTGGACGATCGCAATCGAACTATTCGGAATAGTGATCAGTTGCCCCTCATTGTTACGAACTTGAGTGATTCGTAAATTCATATTTTCGACTAAACCGCCTAAGTTACCGACCGCGATGACATCACCAACCGCATACTGATCTTCTAAAATAATCAGGAAGCCATTAATTACATCTTTAATCAACCCTTGAGCGGCAAAAGAAATGGCAAGTCCGACGATCCCAGCCCCAGCCAAGAGCGGAATTAAATCAAAACCAATCGCGGAGAGGATGGCCAGAAATCCTAAACCAACTAAGATAATCGCCGTGATATTTCTTAAGACTTGTGAAACCGTAGAAACTCGTAGATCTAAGCGTTGATAGGGCTTCAGCATGGCAAAATCTTTAGCTTTGAGGAAACCTGAAAAGCGATCAATCAACAAGTTACTTACACGAATTAACAAATAAGTGGCGAAGGCGATCGCGCCAACTTGAAGAGGAGTCGATAGCAGGAAGACTTGAAACCAACGTGTATAAGGAAACAGCCCTAAAACAATAAAGCTACCACCGCCTAAAATCGCCAAATAGCCAAGTTCTAAAACACGGCGTTGCAGATCGCGGAGATTAGCCTCTTGCTTTTGCTTCAGTTGTTGCTCTAAGTCGATAACAGCCACGGCTTCGAGGTAAGGAGGTGAGGCATGTTCAATCTGAGCCTCAATGGTCTTCTGTTGCAACTTTAAGCGCCTTTGCCAAAAGGTAATCATCCGAATAAGCAAGAGCATCGCTAAAACAATTCCTGCCGCAATCAAGCCGCGATTGAGCAGAAATGGTGCTTGCCGCTCCTGTTTGGCTCTATTTAAAGCATCGCGCAGAATTTGGGTTAATTGATTTGCCCAACCTTGAAGATCCAGCCCTTGCAGTTGAGCATCCAGTGTCGTTACGGTCATGAGGTAGCGATCGTTAATGGCGATCACAGGCTGACCGCTCACTTGGTCGAGGGTTGCTGTCACCTGTAAAGTATCGGATTCAAAGTTACTATTGACGAGATGATGCAGTTCATCTTCAATGCCCTGTATGCGCTGTTCGAGGGGAAATCGCTGATTAGTAGTCGGAGCCGCCAGCAGAAATAATTGATAGCCATCAAGTCTAACTACAGCATGATCGATGCTGGTAACATTGGCGAGTTTTTCAGTAGTAAACCAATTTTTTAAAAGTTCAGATTGCCCCCAAGCGATTTGATTGGTGGAAAAAAAGAGGGTTAGGGCGATCGCCCCAATTAATAACACGGCAGTACGAAACCGCTTTTTCCAAAAGTAGATTTTGGCTTGGATGGGACGGTTGGGCATAGGTGGTTGGTGATTGATTTAGAGTTGGGGTGTTGTTCTAGGTTTTTTGAAAGAGCTACCAAAGCGGCTGAATTTCAAAATAAACTTTACAAACTAGGCTTAGATTTGCTAACCTAGTCATCCGTCGCCTAATTTAAAACGCGCCAGACTAAAGCATAATAAGAAAAATACTTTGCTACAAAAATAAGCATGACTCAAATAATCGTTGGTGAAAATGAAGGGATTGAATCGGCTCTGCGTCGATTTAAGAAGAAAATCCAAAAAGCTGGCTTACTAGCAGATATTCGTCGCTGTCAGTATCATGAAACAGCAGGCGAAAAACGTAAGCGTAAAGCTGAAAATGCTAAGCGCCGTGGTCGTTTTCGCCGTCGCGATGTCTAATTTTTTAAAAAAGGGCTGTGCATTGCACAGCCCTTTTTTATTAGTAGCCAACGCCTAATAATTTATTTTCGCGCCGAAATTGGCTTGGTGATATTACATCTGTCCCATTTGCCCAAACACCAAGGCGATCGCCTTGTGCCTTTGTCTCGATCGCCGCATAGTCTGGGCAATCTTTTTCTTGAAGTCGATCGTAATAAGCAAGCCCTAGTGAAACCAGAACTTTATTCGCATTTTGTCCACCCGCTAAAACTTCGCCATAGTAACGTCCAAATTTATCTTTTTTGAAGACTTTGACATAAATTTCTTCGTCATCAAGGATATTTTGCAACACTTTGCGAGAATGTTCACCCTCAGCTTGCAGTAGCTCAGGCGCATCAATACAAGCGAGATGGATTTTATTTTTGATGCCACGGTCTACGAGGGTAATATTATCCCCATCAAAAACTCTCACGGCAAATGTTGCCGCCCATGTCGGCTGTGTGGCGATCGCCAAGAAAATTAGGGTGACGATGGCGATCGAGATAAACTGCTGAAACTTATTAGCAAGGGACATTTATTGAAATGACAGAAAAATTAGATAAAAGAAAACTTAATATGGCAAAATTTGGTGTTTAGGTCAGCCAGCAAGTCTCATGCAATCGGTTCCAAGCTAAATGTATATGTCGAGATTCAAACATACGTTTGCGTGTATTCCAATCATAAGTCTTTTTAACAGCCTCCTCTGGTGTTTTTGCATCCTCACGAGTTGCAACCCAATGAACAGTAGACAGTAACTCCATACCAAAAGTTGTCTCAAATCCTTTAATGAGATTGGCAACTCGATCAAACCGTTGACGAGTATCCTCATGCTTTTTGAGAAATGAGTCAGCTTGCTCAAAAGCATAGGGCATTAACTCCAATGGTTTATCTGGTCGATCTTCAGCATCACCATAGCCACTAATAAAATGTCCCTCAATATGACTTAGGACATGGCGTAGATTTTCGGCATAAGGTCCATAGGGGGCTTTTTGATAATTTAGGCGCAGAGATTCTCCAGATTCTTGCATAAAGTACATGAGCTTATGTACTTCTAGAAGAGTAACAGTAGGGTCCATCACGGCTGATAGGTAGCGGCGCATCAGTCCAAGCAAAGCTGCTCTTCCCACAGTCATATTTGGAACTTTTTTTTCTATGACCATTGCTGTAGGTTGAGGTGCTCCAACAGGTTCATATAGAAGAACATTCACATTCGGAAGTGACTGAAAGGCTGCAATAATTAGTGGTTTCACCTCTTCCCAATTTAAGCCACCTAACCCACAACCTAATGGCGGAACTGCGATCGAGCTAATCTGATGTCGTTGTAAAACATCTAATAAATCTGCAAGCCCTAGTTTAATATCTTCAATGCGGCTTTTGCCTTTCCAGTGGCGCTTAGTGGGAAAGTTTATAATGAAACGAGGAGAATACAAACGATTAAGGTCATATACAAACATCTTGCCAGCCTGCACCTCATTAGCCTTGCAAGCAGCTTCATAAACCTTGAAATTTTCTGGAAAAGCTTTGCGGAATTGCAGCGCAATACCACGTCCCATAACGCCAACACAATTCACGGTGTTAACCAATGCTTCAGCATCAGCTTTGAGGATGTCGCCTTTGGTTAGCTCAATCATGGGTTTGGGATTTTTAGTCAGAAGTACCAGTTAGGCTCTACGGATATAACGGGTTGATGCCCAGCGCTCTTTAAAGCTGTCTTAACCTTTGTTGATATCGTACTATTGATTATCCCAATTTTCTCGATCAATGTCCATGGAAAGACATCAAACATTAAAAACTCAGCTTGCTTGCCTTCCTTGATTTTAGCGATCGCAAATTCAGCAGTTCCTTGAAAACCATGTTCGATCATATTTCTGACTCATAAAAATCACTATGTTTGGTCATAAAAATAATTTGTTGAGCTTTACCTGCTTCAAAAATTTCAGAATCTTCTGCATCTCTTAAACCTAGATCTCGTAGAGCGAAGGCGCTTATATTAAAGGTTCTAGAAATCCAAGGAGCGATCGCTGGGGATAAATGTGCATCAATCCAGATAGTCATGCAACTAATACGGGATGATTGAGTTTACGAGATGCGTAGGCTAGTGATGCTTTTAGGTCATCTCTTTCTAGATCGGGCATTTCTTCTAAAATCTCTTCGGCGCTGAGTCCAGCCACAAATAAGTCGAGAACGTCTGAGACGCGAATTCTCATGCCTCGAATGCAGGGACGACCGCCGCATTGTTTGGAGTTGATTGTGATTCTTTTAAGTAATTCTGGCATTTGATTTAGTTCCCTAATACCTTTTTCTTGTATAAATAAGTTGTTTGGTATCGCATCATTTTGATATCGCTATTTAATCTGTGTGTGAGGGGCGATCGCAAATCCAGCAGTTTCTTAAAAATCATTTTCGCTTATAAGAAACAGACTATCTTATTTAAAGGACTTAGTGGTGCGTTACATTTAATCAACGCAGCCTACAAGATCATCGGGCGAACTGATTATTGCTATTTTACCCTAATCAACCATAGGTTCAAAAAACAGTTTAACTATGATGATTTATGATTTTTTAAATCTTCTCTCAAATATTTTTGAATAATATTTTGAGCCTCACCAATTACGTCGCTCACTAAATTTATGTGGGACTCATCATATCGATCAAATGACAGACGATTTACTTCTTCTTCGTTAGAGCTACTTTTCAAGAATTGCTTCAGTATATTTAATGTTGTTTGATTGCTAACAAATCCATGTGATACAAAATCCCTAGTACGCTTAAATTTATCAAGAAAAGTGGTCGGCAGGTAAGATTCGCCACCTTGTTCAGTCTTTACAGATCTTCCATCTATTTCTTTACTTATAGGCTTGCCCTTATGTTTCTTAGTCGATTTCCCAAATATATTTATACCGAATAGGCTAGTAAAATTTTCATTTTTGCCGCCTTCAGCAATATATTCGTATAAACAATACAAAGTGGTAAGGTG
>JBBRQX010000155.1:0-6562 GCA_038225745.1 Pseudanabaenales cyanobacterium
CATCCACTTCTGTGAATCTCTAGCTTTGATATTGCTATACTGTATAGGTCTTGAAAGACTGACTAAATATGGATTCTATATGGGAATGCGCCTTTGTCTCGAATTGATTGCAGCCTCGATTCAGCAACTCCATGAACTAGAACATATTGCAATAATACCCGTATCATCTTCTGAGCAAATCGAGACAAGAAATCTAAATCTAGCCGATGCTGTTAATGTTCTGCGAGCTAGCTTAATAGAACTAGAAGGTTATCAGCGATCGCTTACTGGGGAATTAGAACGATATCGCGAACTTTTTGAGTCGGCTCCTGACGGTTATTTTGTCACCGATGCTAATGGCGATATTTCTGAAGCGAACCGAGCCGCCACATTAATGTTCGGCACGCAACCAATTAGCAAAAACTTAGAAAACTTTGTCTATCCGTCTTACAAAGAACAATTTCAAAGATTACTAGGACAGCTCCAAAGAGGACAAAATATCAAGAGCTTAGACTTTCGGATGCAATTTCCGACAGGGCAACCATTTGATGCGGGTTTTACAATTATCAGCATTCGTAATCCTCAAAATGGAGTGGTAACTGGGTTGCGGTGGTGGATTCAAGATATTACTCAGCGCAAACAAGAAGTTGATAAATTGCAACAATCCCATCAACGCTTAGAGATTCGCGTTGCCGAAATGAATGCCAAACTTAACCTTATGGATCGCCAAATTCGGGTAGAGAGAGACGAACAACGACGTATCTCTCGCAATCTCATTCGTAATGAAGCGAAACTACGAGCAATGATGCAGCACTCCTCTGATATCGTCAATATTCTTGATATCGATACAACTATTCACTATTGCAGCCCTGCAATGTTCAAGACTTTAGGCTATCTGCCCGAAGATGTGATGGGCAAAAAATTTGTGAGGTTTATTCATCCTGATGACTTACCGATTTTTCAAAATTTCCTGACTCAATCTGTCGATAATTTGTCTGTGTCAACGCCGATTGTGATGCGCCATCAACATATTAATGGTGATTGGATTTATCTAGAATCAGTTTGCTGTAACCTTTTGCAAGATCCGAATGTACAGGGCTTAGTGATCAATTCTCGTGACATTACAGAACGTAAACGCACAGAAGCAGCATTAGAAGAGAGCGGATTTCGGTTAGCGGCGATCGCCTCCAGTATGCCTGCGACGCTTTATCGTCTGGCAATAACGAATGAAGGCAAAATTTCTATTCCATTTATCAGTGATGGATTAATTGATTTAGCTGGCATTTTACCGAGATACGCGATTTCAGATCCATACCAGTTATTAGATTTAATCCATCCTGAAGATGTCGATCAATTTAAGGCTCTAATCAAAGCTGGTTTTAATAAACTTGCCACCTTCCGTCACGAATTTCGGATTATTACGATCGCGGGTGAGGTGAAATGGGTACAAAATATTACCCGTTATTACCGTACAGATGCGGGTATGGTGCTTGCCGATGGTGTATGTATCGATATTAGTGAAAAAGGAGAAGCGGAATCTAGTTTGCAACATGCTAATGAGCTATTACGCGCTGTGATTAAGGCGGTTCCTGTGGCGATCGACATTGTTAGTCCTGAAGGAAAAGTTTTATTATGGAATGCCACTGCCGAAAAACTATTTGATTGGAACACTTCTGCGATTGTTGGTCATCCTGCCCCGAATATTTCTGAATCTCAGACCTTAGAATTACAGTCAGCGATTTTAAATACGTTGGCAGAGAGACCGCTTGAGGCTGTGCAAATGACTTTTCAGCTTCATGATGGCAGTTGGACTAAAGTGAGTATGTCAACTATCCTCGTTCGCGATCTGCATGGCAAAATCATTGGGGTGTTACGGATTATTGACGAATTAGGCGATCGCAGTTCGATCAACCCAAATAATAGTCAGATTCTCCAGCAATCCGATCGTTCATCATTAGTTCGCTCTAGTCCTGAAGCGATCGCTAATTTTGTAACCATCACGGCTAATACACTGCTCAATCAATACCAAATTGGTCAGCGCAATTTTGCAGGATTGAATTTGCGCGGTGCTTATTTTGTCGAAGCCGATTTGCAGCAAGCCGACTTTAGCGGTGCTGCACTCAATGGCAGTAATTGCAGCCATGCCAATTTTCAATCTACAAATCTACGCGGTGCAGATCTACGCGGCGCAAACTTCCAGTCTGCGGATCTGCAATGGGCAGATTTGCGCGGCGCGGATCTGCGTGGTGCGGATTTGAGAGATGCGAATACAACAGGCGCAATGCTTGATGATATTGATTTTTTAGGCTCTATCTCATCGATTTGAAAATTGCGATCAAGTGCGATCGCAATTTGCTGTAATACCAAAATCCGTTGTCTAATCTAAGAAATAAGATTTTCATACAGATCCGCGATCGCCACATCAGAAAATAACCAACCATCAGGAGCAGTCAAGAATATTTGTGAATCATTTTCTAAATCTATAAATTTCACCCAACCCCTATCTATATACTTTTCTAAAATTTGCAAGGCGCGATCGCAAAGCACATCACCATAACTCTGTCGCAAAGAATTTAAACTCAAACCTTCCACTAATCGCAATCCCTGCATTAATGTATCCATTAACGCTTCTGAAGCTGAAAGAATCGGTGCAGTAAAACCAATTCCTTCAGTTTGCCATCGCGCCATTGCATCTAAATATGCACGCATTTTTTGAGGGCGATCGATTCTTTGGCGATCAAGGTAACTGGTCGCACCCATTCCCATTCCGTAAAAGGGTTGATTGTGCCAATAGGTCAAATTATGCTGTACTTGATAACCCGATCGCGCATAATTAGAAATCTCATAATGTGCATAACCTGCTGCTGGTAATAACTCATGGGCGGCGAGATACATCTCGACGGTTAGCGAGTCGGTCGGTAATGGTGTCTCACCTGCCTGATAGCGCTTCGCAAAAGCAGTTCCCTCTTCAATCGTCAGGTCATAAACAGCTAAATGATTTGGCTGCAAAGCGATCGCCTGATGAATCGAGTCTTGCCAGTCTGTCATGGATTGATGTGGAAGCCCTGCGATTAAATCTAAGTTGAAGTTCTCAAAACCAGCAAGCTTAAACAGCGCTACTGTTTCATAAATCTCGGCAACCGTATGACCACGACCGCAAACATCTAATAACTCTTGTTGAAAAGCCTGTGCGCCTAAGCTAATCCGATTGATTCCCAAACTTCGATAACCTTGTAAACTGTCAAGGCTAACTGTCCCCGCATTAGCTTCGAGGGATATTTCGGCATTAGGGGCGATCGCAAAGTATTTAGCGATCGTTTCTAAAATTTGCGCGACCTGAGACACACTCAGCAAAGAGGGCGTACCACCACCAAAAAAGATCGTCTGCAAAGCCTCAACAGGTGGAGTCGCGGCGACCGTGAGCGCAATTTCTTGACATAGGACATCGACATATTGTTGTTTAAGGCGATCGCCGCCTGTCGTAATCGCAAAGTCACAATAAAAACAGCGTCGTTTGCAAAATGGGATATGCAGATACAGAGATTTGGGAAAGATTTGGCTCAAGGCGATCAACAATCAATAATGCGGTTATCGATTTATTATCGCAAAAAAGTAAATAAGTAATTCATCTTACGCAGAATTTCCCAAAACCCTCACCCCTAGCCTCTCTCCCGCAGGCTACCGTGTACACACAAGTTATCAGTGATGTTGTTAGATTCTAAAGATCCCCCCCAGCCCCCTTAAAAAGGGGGGAGAAGATATTCTTCCCCCTTTTTAAGGGGGATTGAGGGGGATCTAAGTCATAAAACGTAGACAGGTATGACTTGTGTGTACACGGTAGCTGCCGCAGGAGCGGGGAATAAGATTCTGGCTCCTCCTGCGGGAGAGGGGGGTGTGAGCAGCTTTGCTGTATTCAAAAAGTCTAGGGGGAAATTTACCAAAATAACTAAAAAGAGAGGCATTTTATCAGCTTTAATTAGAAGTGCGATTGGCAAAAAACAAAGGGAATTACGGCGTAAACATGGGGATTGCAAGGCGACAATTCTTACAGGCGGGGCTGACCAGTCTGATCGGATGGCAATTTCTGACCCGCGATCGCGTGGCATTTGCCGCCGAACAGTTTGCGCGTCAGGCGAGTGGGACACAACGCAAGCGAGCGCTATTGATTGGGATTAATCAATATGATGCGAAAGACGACAATAATTCTCAAAATCCTGCTGGCGGGTGGCTACCTTTGCATGGTTGCGTCAATGATGTGGAATTACAGAAAGAGTTATTGATTTATCGCTTTGGCTTTGCCCCACAGGATGTCGTCACTTTGACCGATCGCGAAGCCACGCGGACGAATATTGCCAATGCGATTACAGAACATTTAGTTGCCCAGACCTTGCCCGATGACTTGGTAATCGTTCATTTTAGCGGACATGGTTCGCGGCTTGGCAATTACAACACGCTTGTGCCTGTCGATAGTGGACTGCCCCAAAATCTCGAAAATCTGCACGATATTACCGAGCAGGAATGGCAAAGCTGGCTGCAAGCGATCGCCACAGATCAGATTTTAAATGTCATCGATGCAGGTTTTTACTACCCGAATATGTCAGCGATCGGTAACTTTCGCTTGCGATCGCGAGTTGGACTAAAAAGCTGGCAACCTGCAATAGAACCAACTGAGAATCAAACAATCAATCAACCAATCAACCCAAAACCTCGCGGCACAACTTTACGCGCCGCCTCATGCGATATGCTCTGTGCGGATGCTCAATGGTCAGGGTTTAGTAGTGGCGCATTTACTTACGCCTTGGTGCAGCAGTTGTGGCAAATTACTCCTGCAAGCACTATTTATGTGATCATGAGCGATTTGGCAACCGCGCTCGATCGCCGTGCTTTGCACAATGACAACCTTAGTATCGATAAGCAAGTTGCCAATATTTGGGAAGTGGATTTAGTCAAACAAAAGGCGATCGCAACTGACACCTTCGCGACTCTGTTACCAATTCCTGACTTTGGTTCCGATGGAGTAATTACGAATAGCATAGGCGATCGCAATGCAGCAGATGTGCATTTAGCGGGTTTACCGATCGCAGTTTTGAGCAATTATGCGGCTGGTTCAATCTTGAATGTCATGGGGGCGGCGGGTGTTTTAGGAACAGTTCAACTCAAATCGCGAAGCGGATTTAATGGCAAAGTTGAAATTTTAAGCGATCGTAGTAGCATTCCCAAACTAGAAGCAGGTCAATTACTCCAAGAAGCGGTGCGAGCAATTTCGCACAATGTTAAATTAGCGATCGCCCTTGACATTGGCTTAAGCAAAATCGAGCGCATTGATGCCACCAGTGCCTTCTCGACCTTGCCAAATATGTTTGGCGTAAATGCCAATGAACAATGTGCCGATTGTCTATTTGGCGTGCAATCCGTCAGCTATGGTTTATTCACGGTTGGACATACGCCGATCCTTGGTTCTTTCGGTTCTGTTGGCGAGTCTGTCGGTGTGGCGATTAAACGCTTACAACCATTTCTCGAAAACCTATTTGCCGCCAAACTAATCGGCACTACCGAAAATCAAGCTTCAACCCATCTCGATACTCGCGTCACCTTCAAAGCGATTATTGGTGTCGATGAACGCTCTGTCACCATGGCAAGTAAATCCGCCGCTCGTGCGCTTCTTGTTCCTAAGAATACGACCAGTAATACAGTTCGGACTAAGCCAATAAATATTGGCGATCGGCTTGAAGTCCAGATCGAGAACTTCAGCGAATATCCTTTACATACCAGAATTTTTTGCATCGATTCGCGTAGCAAGATCCTCACTCCCAACTTTATCGCCACTCCCTACGCTAGCGATGGCATTATTCCACCATTGGAAACACTAACTATTCCCTATCCCAAAGCGCCATTGAAATGGGCTGTCTCCGCTCCCAAAGGAATGGTTGATGTTTATGTAGTGATTAGCCGATCGCCACTTTTGCAAGTTACCAAAATCCTAGAAGCCTCACAACGTCAAGCTTTATCTTTGAATGGGTTAATTTCTATTCCCAATCCGCTACAAGTCGCTCAAGCTCTACTCGCCGATCTCGATCGCACAGGTAATTCAGATTTTGGGAATGCAGCTAATGTGAGTGATACATGGATGCTAGATGTGCAACAATGGGCAACTTTTAATTTCAATTATGAAGTTGCTTAGTACTTCATAATAAACCCAAAGAGCTATATCGCACGCGCAGCGTGCGATATAGCTCTTATTTTTTGTCTAACTACCTACAACCCATACAAAGTCTTAAACCAAGTCACAAACTTCTGAGCATTTGGATGTGTTCGATCAAAAATAGTTCTTTTCTTAACTGCTGTCGAGATTTGTAGTCCTGATGGTTCTTGCCAAGCTAACCAAGTATAAATATTTGCTTTGTCAATGTGATTTGGTGTAACTTTTGACCCTCTAACCTTTGCTTCCTGTACGGACTCTTTGGCAAACTCCCACAAAACTTGATTCTCTTCAGGAATGATGTCAGCCAAAAAAGTCTCTAGCATCCCACGCATTTTGTTGTCAGGCACAATCCAAATTCCAAATTTAATGTCATTGGGAGCA
>JBBRQX010000156.1:0-6496 GCA_038225745.1 Pseudanabaenales cyanobacterium
AGAGATTTCTCTAAAGGGCTGTTGCTAAGAAGCAGAAAATCTAAGAAGTGATTCTTGGAATCTCAGTCGCTTCAGCGCTGAGAGCATGTCAATGCCCCTTCAGATGTACAACGCCAGCTTGATGGCTTTTATCGAAAGGGATAGTCAGATGCGCCCCAAGGTGCTGCATCTGACTATCTTTAATTGCGGGTGATAACTGCCTCAACATGAGCAGTCTGGGTTTTTACATTTGTTACTGCATCAACTTTGCTATCTACAGAAGCGATCGCCCAACGCAATGGTTCGCCATGCTTGGCTAGTTCTTGCTCAACAGTTTTAGCGATCGCTTCTTGATTCTCATTAATCTCAACTTCCGCAGTAATAAAATGTGTAGTCATGATGTTTGATTTACTAATTTAATTAATAGAATTGCATAGTACATTGCAATAAAAGAAAACCCAAATATTTGTAAAAATCCCGATTCGCGGGACTTTTACAAATATTTGGGTTTGTTTACTGTAATACATAGGGAGAGCGCTGGTCTGCAAATTCGGTTTACCAGCGTAGTAAATTAAACTGCTCCATATCCACTGTATCGCGACTGCGATAGATCGATAGCACGATCGCCAACCCAACCGCAGCTTCAGCAGCAGCGATCGAAATCACAAAAATTGTAAAGACTTGACCACGAATACTGGCTGAATCTAAAAAGTTAGAGAATGCCATCAGATTTAAATTAACGGCATTTAACATTAATTCCACCGACATTAATACGCGCACAGCATTACGACTGGTGATTAATCCGTAGATGCCGATACAAAATAATGCAGCAGCAATAATCAAAAAAGGTTCTAAAGACATATCTATTTACTATTAATTTTAATTACCTAATAATTTTGAATACTGCCGCTAACGGCGGTATCCAAAATTTATTTAGAAGCAACAAGTTGCTCTTTGGGTTTTTCTAATAACTCAAGTGAATCTTCTGCAAAAGCTTGACCAACTTGTACCGCCTCAGGCGCAAGCTCGCGACGAGCCAGCACGATCGCCCCAATTAGAGCCACCAACAATAAAATCGATGCTAACTCAAAAGGTAGCAAATAATCGCTAAATAAATGCATCCCAATTACCACCATTGTCGATGGTAACTTCGCGATCGCGGGACTAACTGCCCAATTTGTCGAAGTCACGGTAATACCTAACAATGCGAATAGTCCCAGACAAACAAAGCCCGTCACCACATTGCGTAAAGCACCATACTTGACCGCTTGATAGTCTTCACGCTTATTGACCAGCATGATCGCAAACAGGATCAAGATATTCACCGCACCGACATAGATCAAAACCTGAGCCGCCGCCACAAAATCAGCATTGAGCAACAAGTAAAGCCCTGCCACACTGATAAAAGTTGCACCGAGTAAAAATGCCGCGTAAACGATGTTTTCTAGAAGTACAACCCCCATCGCCGAAGCTACGAGCATCGCGGTTAGGACAATTAGGGATACGGTTTGTGAACCATCACCTAGACCAATATTGTTCATTAAAATTTCCTTTATATAGTTTTCAGCATGAATGTCGTAAAGCGACGTTCATCTTGAATGTTATTTATTTTCAGAAACGGCTTCAGCAATTTCTTCAGGGCGCAAACCTGCACGCTTAGCTGTATGAGGTACTTCATGCCCCTCGGTTACACCTTTAGGCAAATAGGCAAGCTCACGGATCGGCTTAACCATTGGATCATCAGTAACTTTGGTGGGCATCCGTCCGAGCGCAATGCTATCAAAATTTAATTCGTGGCGATCAAAGGTTGACAAGTCATACTCTTCAGTCATCGATAGCGCATTAGTAGGACAGTATTCTACGCAGTTACCGCAAAAAATACACACGCCGAAGTCAATGCTGTAACTTTTGAGTTCCTTTTTTTTCATTTCTGAATTGAATGTCCAATCAACCACAGGCAAGTTAATCGGGCATACACGCACACAGACTTCACAGGAAATACACTTATCAAACTCAAAATGAATCCTTCCACGAAAACGCTCGGAAGGGATTAGCTTTTCATAAGGATATTGCACCGTAATCGGACGGCGACGCATATGGTCAAAAGTGACCGACATGCCTTGTCCGATGTACTTAGCAGCTTGAACTGCATCTTTGGTGTATTGACCAACTTTATTAAGAAATTTCAGCATGATGGTAATTGGTAATTGGGTTTATCTTTGATAAAGTGCGCGAAGCGCACTTTATCAAACAGGCTCTAGCCGCCAAATGCAAAGGGAAAAGCCAATTTTAAAGCTGCGGTAATCAGGAGATTAGCAAGTCCAATTGGTAATAAAAACTTCCAGCCAAGGTCGAGCAATTGGTCGATCCGCACGCGGGGAACTGTCCAACGCAAGAGGATCGCAAAAAAGATAAAGGCGTAGGTTTTGACTAGGGTTGCAGTGAGCCCGATAAATGCGGCAAGAATTTGCCACCAAGCGGTATTTGCTTCAATGCCTAACGCATCACTAACTCGGTCAATCGGGAAAGGTAATTCCCAACCACCGAGATAAAGAATCGAAGCGAGTAAACCTGCTAGCAGCAAGTTGGCGTAAGAACCACCATAGAAAAAGGCAAATCTGATCCCCGAATATTCGGTTTGATAGCCTGCAACGATCTCTTCTTCTGCTTCTGGCAAGTCAAAGGGTAGCCGCTCACATTCAGCAAGTGCGGAAATAATGAAGATTACAAATCCGATGGGTTGTCGCCAAATATTCCAAGAGAGAATGCCATATTCTGCTTGTCGATTGACAATATCAATAGTACTGAGTCCATTGCTCATCAAGGCTACGGCAAGTATCGCCAAAGCTAGAGGGATTTCGTAGCTGATCGACTGTGCGGCGGCGCGTAAACCACCAATGAGCGCGTATTTGTTATTAGATGAATAACCAGCCATCAGCAAGCCGATTGGGGCAATGCTGGAAATGGCAATTACAAAAAATACGCCAGTGCCTAAGTCAGAGATGATCATATTCTGACCAAAGGGAATGACCAGATAACACAAAAATATCGAGACAAATACGAGTGCAGGTCCGATCGTGTATAGCAAAGGATCGGCTTTGGCGGGGATTGTGCCTTGCTTGATTACAAGTTTGGCTACGTCAGCGATCGGGATCAATAGTCCAAATGGGCCCGCATATTCGGGTCCGATTCGTTGTTGGGCTGCTGCCGATATTTTGCGCTCCAGCCAAGTACAGGCGAGTGCGCCCACGGTTACGCCTAAAACCATGACTAGCATCGGCAACAACATCCAAATTACCTTGGCAACATCCGTAGGTAATCCCAGTCCTGACAGGACTTCAATTAGTGATCTCTGTAAATCTATTCCACCGTACATTAGCGATCGACCTCACCCATAATAATGTCCACACTTCCTAAGATTGCCATGATGTCGGCGAGCTTCATGCCGCGCACAAGTTCTGGCAAAATTTGTAAATTGATAAATCCAGGTGGACGAATCTTGAAACGCCAAGGGAAGACGCTATCTTCACCAATGATATATACGCCCAGCTCACCTTTTGGTGCTTCGATGCGAACATAATGTTCTCCCGACGCAACCTTGAAAGTGGGAGACGGTTTTTTGCTAATGAACTGATAGTCCATTGCCGTCCATTCGCTCTTGGGTCCTGCGAGAACTCTTTGGGCTTCGAGGTTTTCAAAAGAGCCACCAGGAATTTGCTTGAGACATTGCAGGATCATTTTTGTAGATTCGCGCATTTCTCGCACACGCACAAGGTAACGAGCTAAGCAATCGCCGCCATTGTCCCATTGCACATCCCAGTCGAGTTCATCATAAAGCTCATAATGATCGACTTTACGCAAATCAAGTTTTACGCCTGAGCCGCGCAACATTGGTCCCGATAAGCCCCAATTGATCGCTTCATCGCGAGTTATCGTGCCTAAGCCTTCTACCCGTTTGCGAAAGATGGGGTTATTGGTAATTAATTTTTCGTATTCGTCAATGACAGGGGTGAAGTAATTACAAAAGTCTTCACATTTCTCGATCCAGCCATAGGGTAGGTCGGCAGCAACGCCTCCGATCCGAAAATAGTTGTGCATCATCCGCATCCCTGTCGCTGCCTCGAACAGGTCGTAGATCATTTCTCGTTCGCGGAAGACGTAGAAAAATGGGGTTTGTGCGCCAATGTCTGCAACAAATGTGCCGAGCCACAGTAAGTGAGAGGCGATGCGGCTAAGTTCGAGCATGATCATGCGAATGTAGCTGGCGCGTCTCGGTACTGGCACGTTGGCTAATTTTTCGGGCGCATTGACGGTGATTGCCTCGGTGAACATGGTCGCGAGGTAATCCCATCGAGTCACGTAGGGCAAATATTGGATAATCGTGCGATTTTCGGCAATTTTTTCCATGGAGCGATGCAAGTAGCCTAGGACTGGCTCGCAATCAACTACGTTTTCGCCGTCTAGTGTGACGATAAGTCTGAGAACGCCGTGCATGGAGGGATGATGAGGCCCCATATTTATGACCATGCGTTCGGCTTTGGTTTCAATCATCACCATGATTTACGATCGCCTCTTTGCTCTGTAATTTCTCTGTGAAAGGTTGCTTCGGTTAGTTTAAGTCACGGCTTGGGCTATTGCTTCAGCAATTGACTTTATTGGTTATGCGGTTTAAATAGATATAGCTTGATTGATCCCAGTATATCGTTATGTTGGGGCTTGAATATGTGTTGAAGAGTAGCTGATTGCTAATTTTTACCTTAAGTTATTTTATTAATGTTATAGATTTTATACTATGCTTTAGCAAAAAATCATTGTTTGAATATTATGATATATGGCTATAGCTAAGAATTCCCCGATCGCCATCAATTTCAGCAATACAACCAACGGGTAAGGGAGCATTTTCGCCATCATGTCCGAAGGGTAAGTTGATCACGATGGGAATTCCTAAATCGCATAGGCGATCGCGCCATACTTCTTCCATTGTCAAACTGGGAGTAGATACTTCCGCTTGACTGAAGCGCCCGATCGCAATTCCTTTTAATTTTTGCAAATGTCCTGACCAACGCCAATGGGTTAACATGCGATCGACTCGATAGGGTGCTTCGGATACATCTTCGATCGCCAAAATTACGTTTTCCAGATCGGGACAGATATTCGTGCCGATGATGTGGGTCGCGAGAGTGAGATTTGCGGGTAAGAGAACGCCTGTGGCTTTACCAGTTCTCAATCCTTCTCCTGATAATGTAATTGAATTAATTTTTCCTTCTAACCAATCAAATAACTGCTGTTGCGATCGCGCTGGCTCATTGCCCAAAGTCGTAATTACGGGCGCATGTAAGCCGCCAATGCCTTTGTGTTTGGCAAGTCCCCAAAGTAAAGCGGTGATATCCGAAAATCCAATCAGCCATTTAGGGCGATCGCTAAGCTCTTGCCAATCGAGTCTTTCGAGTAAGCGCATTGAGCCGTAACCACCTCGCGCACAGGCGATCGCTACGCAGTCGGGATCATTCCATGCTTCGATCAATTGCTGACAGCGCTGTTCATCGGTTCCTGCCAAATAACCCCAAGGCTGACTCAGATTTTCAGGAATTGTCAATTCATAACCGCGATCGCGCCATATTTTTAGCCCTTGCTCAAAGCGTTCCCATTCGCGTAAGGCTCCGCTTGGGGCAATCACGCGTACTTTTTGCGTTGAATTGATGATTGATGGAGATTTGGTTGGCTGCATAGGTAGATTATATTCCCAGAGCGCAAAGCGCTATAGACTAGATAGTAAGTAATAAAAACAAGCAATTTATTGCTGCATCGTAAGTCAATACTGGTATATGAGAAAGCTACTAAAGGGTTTACACAAGTTTCAGTCGTCCTACTTTCCTGAAAATCAAGGAATTTTTGAGCAACTCGCAGAAGGACAAAAACCGCGGGTATTGTTTATTACTTGCTCAGATTCACGAATAGTGCCGCATCTCATCACTCAGTCAGGTGTTGGCGAACTATTTGTGATTCGTAATGCAGGAAACTTAGTACCGCCCTTTGGTGCTGCTAATGGGGGTGAAGGTGCAGCGATCGAATATGCGATTCATGTCCTTGGCATTGAGCAAGTAATTATTTGCGGACATTCTAACTGTGGTGCGATGAAAGGCTTACTCAACTTAGAGAAACTGAGAACCGAGATGCCGCTTGTGTATGAATGGTTGCAACATGCGGAATCAACGCGCCGTTTGATTCATGAAAATTATGCTGACAAAAAAGGTGATGAACTTTTGGCGATTACGATGGCGGAGAATGTCGTCTCTCAAATCGAAAACCTGAAAACCTATCCCGTGATTCGCTCGAAGTTGCATCAAAACAAGATGTCAATTTATGGCTGGATCTATGACATTGAGACAGGTGAAGTGCTGGCTTATGATGCTGTAACTGATGATTTTGAAGTTCCGCAAACTTTGCTAGCGAGTCCCACTATTGGAAATTTTGTGCAGACAGATGCGCCGCCTGTTGCAGTTGAATATCAAAATGC
>JBBRQX010000157.1:0-6492 GCA_038225745.1 Pseudanabaenales cyanobacterium
CACATTCTATATTTTGATTCTTAATATCTATTTTAAACATAGAAAGTAATTTTTTCGCCATCTGAACAAAATTTATACATAACGAGATGTGCAACTATTTTTGAGCCATTGAGTTTAGCCTGTTTGAGCTATTGAGGATCTCAAGATTCGAGCAACTCACCACGAAACGGCAGGTGTTTCAGAATTTTAGTTGCACATCGCGTATTAATGCCATAAAAAAGGGTTGGCAAAGTGAACTTTTTTTAAATTTTTTCGGCGATGTATTTCGCAATTCGCGACGATGCGCCTGCTTGCCCCATGCGCTCTTCACCATTACGTCCCACTTCTTGAAAATAATCAGGATCTTGCAAAATTTCATTTAGTACATCCGCAACTTGAGCAGGTTTATCGACTAAGTTAATCGCGCATCCTAGTAAATCTGACTGTTCTTCGGCAAATTTGCGCGTAAATTGGGGGCCATTACCTGCGATCGTAATTACGGGCTTACCTAAACCGACCATTTGTTCTGTTGCTGTGCCAGCCATTGCTAGCCCTAAATGGCATTGATGTAGACAATCACCAAAGCTATCTTGTAATAAAATTAGCCGCGCATTTTGCACCTTAAAAGTGGTTTCATCAATTTGTTGCCAACCTTTTTGGATGATGCTTTGTCCAATAACTTCTAGATCTAAGTCAGGGGCGATCGCTACTAAAAAATGAACGTTATGGGGAATAGTCCGCGAAACAACTTGGGCGCAGAGCATCAAAGTCATCCAGTTTTCATAGGCTTCAGGCGATCGCGAACCAGGTAAAATCGCTACCGCCCATTCATCCTTACCGATACCAAAATCACGCCCTTTTGGTTCAAGTCCATCCATCATTGAGCTACCTAGATAAATCGCAGGCAGTTTAAAATCTCGATTCAAGATTTCGGCAGTTAGTAAATCTCGGACAAATATCGCCTTGCAGCGATCGCTATTCATCAAAGCGCGTTCCCAAAGAAAAAAGATCGAGCCGCCGAAGGGCTTTTTGACGTGGGGTAAAGGATTTTTGCGATCGCGCCAATAATATTCTGATTTTGCCGTGGCAACAAACGCAAAATTGCAACCACCAAACTTAGATGGCAACCATGCAAATAGCAATGGCACAATGTCACCCACCGCCAAAATTAACCGTTTGCTGCGACGATTCTCGCGTGACCAGTTCCAGACAAAGCCCAATTGCTTACGAGTTAACCCCACCAATCCACTTTTGACATCACGGGCTAGCTCACGGCTATCCTGTCGCACAAAGCCTCCCGATGGCATCGCTTGTGTAAACTGCTTGACGATTGAGATATTTGCTTTGGCATAGGCATGTCCCACGCCCACAAGTGGCAAGGCGATCGCAGAAAACCCTAATTTTTCTAGTTCAATGCAGATACGTGCGGCGATAATATCTTCACCATGCCCGTTACTGATACATAAAATTTCCACGTTTTACCAAAAAACTTAAATTGCAATTCTGAACCGAGCTAATGTAACTTTAATGGAAACCGCGACATTCTGCTTAGTCGGTCATCATGCAAAGACAAAATATCAGTCAGAAAATCAGCTTTTATCTCAATGACCTTGCCTCACTAATCGACAACTTCAATAGTATTGCGATCCGCATTTAAAATGCATATCGAAAACCAGAAGATGATTGTGCCGCGCTTCGCGCGGCACAATCATCTTGCAACTTAAAGGCGCATCAGCTTATTGCGATCGCCTGTTCCTAAATTAATAATTTCGGCGGAATCGACAAAAACAGAACTCCATTACCAGTCCAAGGTTGAGTTTCAGGTAAAGATATCCCAATAATTCCAGCTTTTTTTAAAACTAATACACCTTTAGATTCACCCCAGATCAACATTTCTGCCCAAGCCGTCAGATTTGGCTCATGCCCAATGATTCCCAGAGAAGCTTTAGCAGGTTGTTGGCTGACCCATTCTGTAATTCCATTTAGCCATGTTTCAAAATTACCTTCGGGAGCAAGTTCTGGCGATCGCTGTACGAGACAGTCATCAAAGACATCAGCGAAAATATCCGAGGTTTGTTGAGCGCGAACTAATGGGCTAGTTTGCAAGAGGTCAAAGCGCAAGCCTAAGTCGTAGAGACGTTTAGCAACTTGCTTAGTTTTTTTGCGCCCTTCATCGTTGAGAGGACGCTGTGTATCGTCTTCGTAAGTCCCGCGTTCTTCAGCAATACCATGACGAATCAAATAAAGGCTAGGCATTGACTAATAAGCCCTCCACTAGACTTTCCACTAATCCCTCAAAAAATGCTCTACCGTCAGTACCACCTAAAACCGCTTCAGCAGCGCGTTCAGGGTGAGGCATCATCCCGATCACATTGCCTTGCTTATTGCAAATCCCTGCAATATTATCCAGAGAGCCATTTGGATTTGATTCCTCAGAAATATTACCGATCGCATCGCAATAACGAAACACGACTTGATTGTGATCTTCGAGATTCTTGAGCGTATCAGCATCAGCGAAATAACAACCTTCTCCATGAGCGATCGGTAAGGTAATTACTTGATTTTTTTGATATTTCTGAGTGAACGCTAAATCATTGCGCTCAACTCGCAATGGTGCGCGATCGCAAATAAAGTGCAAATCGCGATTGCGTACTAACGCCCCTTGCAATAAGCCCGACTCAGTTAAAATCTGAAATCCGTTACAAATACCAAGTACATATTTGCCCTTAGCCGCATGTTCTTGTAGCGATCGCATTACAGGCGCAAAACGAGCGATCGCGCCACACCGCAAATAATCACCATAGCTAAATCCCCCCGGAACCACAATCACATCACAATCACTAATATCTGTATCTGTATGCCAGATTAGCCTTGTCGGTTGCTGCAAAATACCGCTTGTGACTGTCGCCACATCGCGATCGCAATTAGAACCAGGAAAAACTAAAATCCCAAATTTCATACTTTCTGCTCCTGCGCGATCGCGGTTAACTCAAAGCGATAATTTTCAATCACAGGATTTGCTAGTAATTTGTCGCAGGCTTCATCTAGTTTTTGCGATGCTGCTGCCTCATCGTTTGCATCAAGAACAATTTCGACATACTTACCAATGCGAACTGAATCAACGTGATAGTCCATTTGCTTCAGCGCCGACTGGACGGCTGTACCTGCGGGATCGAGAACAGATGGACGTAAGGTGACAAATATACGGGCTTGATACTTCATGCTTGCTGTCAAATATTTTAGAGGCGATCGCGCTAATGGTTTTGAGTACCGATCATATAGCAAATTGAACAGATGCCATGATGCATTCCCGATCCTCGCGAAGCAGGGCGGAGTTAAGATCGGTCGGGATTTTCGCTTTCAGGACTATCAATCAATGACCTGTCTTAGTGAAAACTTTGCTAAAAATGAGACTCGAGGTGGAAGCCCCCCATTCTCTACGCTAGGATGAGATAGTTGATTTGGCAACCCCAAACTATGACTTACAAAGGCAATAAATCTTTTTTACCAAGCAAAGACTGTGTAGTTTGTGGCAAGCCCTTCACATGGCGTAAAAAATGGGAAAAGTGTTGGGATGAAGTGAAATATTGTAGCGATCGCTGTCGCCAGCAAAAATAATCTTACAAAACGAAGCTTCGCGATTTGCTATAAAAGACTGATGATCGCAATCTATACACAACGCCAAAAAGCCGAAGCTTGGCTCCAAGTCTATCGTGGTAAACGCCCAGTATTTGCTTGTGTACTCGGTTTTACGGATACAGGGCTAATTCCCAATATCTCTGCCGCAGGAGCTACGCCCGAAGATCGCAAATATACAGCGATCGCTGATGCCGAGTTTCTTGCTACGGGCGCTAATCCCAACTTCCCTTTACCGCCTCTAATTGCGGGCGCGTCTCCCGTGCTGATTTCTCGTGCTGTTGTCGCAGCGCAAGATCTACCACTTTATATTTTTGATGCTGGCTTAGCGATCGCCCCCACAGTCAAGGCGATTTCCCTCGGTGGAAAACCTGCCAACTGTTTAAGTACAGGCAAAGCTTTACCGATTGAAACGGTGCTGCAATTATTTGTGCAGGGATTGGTGTGGGGTGAAAAGTTAGCTCAAGCGGGGGCATATGCGATCTTGAGTGAATGTGTGGTCGGTGGCACAACTACCGCCCTAGCCGTTCTCACGGCACTAGGAATTGATGCAAAAGATAAAATAAATAGTTCTCATCCCACTTGCAATCATTCCCAAAAATGGGAAGTCGTCCAAGCAGGATTACGACATCTCGATCCAGAAGCTTCACCCTTTAAAATTGTGGCCGCCGTGGGCGATCCGATGCAAATTGCAGTGGCAGGAATGGCGATCGCCGCTAGCCGTCATGCAGGGGTATTACTCGCGGGTGGTACGCAAATGTTGGCAGTGTACGCGCTTGCGAGGGCGATCGCCATCTACAAAAATCTCACATGGAATCCCAATGCAATCATCATTGGCACAACGCGCTGGGTTGCCGAAGATCCGACAGGTCATACTGTGGATCTAGCATTGGCGGTGCAGGATGTGCCATTACTCGCCACGAAACTAAGTTTTGCTAACTCTAAGTTTCCGCAATTACGCGCCTATGAACGAGGTTTTGTTAAGGAAGGTGTCGGTGCTGGTGGCGCGGCGATCGCCGCGCATTTATATCAAGGTTGGACTCAGAAGCGATTATTAAAGGCGATCGAAGCGCAGTTATAAAATTAAGCCGCTAAAATCTATTCTTCAGCCGTCTCTTCTTCCACTTTTTCTACAGCAGACTCCACAGATTCTACAGATACAGACTCTACAGATGCTTCCATATTTTGGACATCCGTTTCTTCAATCTCTTCTTCCAAAGCAGGTGGAACTAGAGTTGCACCAACGATCGCATCAGAAGAATCGAGCTTTTGCAATCGCACACCTCTAGCAGTACGAGATTGACAGGCGATCGCGTCAGTCGATTGACGCATGACGATACCGCGACTGGTGACGATCATTAGTTCGTTGTTTTCATCAACCAAACAGAGCGAAGCCAATTGATCTTGACCAGATTTAAACTTAGTCACGCGCAAACCTTTACCTGCTCGTTTTTGAATACGGAACTGGCTGACAGGAACGCGCTTGCCATAGCCGCCTCTGGTCACGACCAAGACCCAAGGGCCTTGCATTTTCTCATTGATGGTTTCGGCTTCAAGATTCTCATCTTCACCCACCGTTTCATTGGCGATTACAGATAAATCAATCTCTTCCTCAGAACCTTCAACCTCTTCGATTTCCGCCAAACCTGCGGGGAGAATATCCATACTCACGATCAAGTCATCACCAGTCAGGCGCATCGATCGCACGCCGCGAGTATCACGTCCCATCGGGCGCAACTGCTCATGGTCAGTACGGAAGCGGATCGACATCCCTTGACGTGAACCAACAATAATCGTGTTATCGGCTCTAGCACGACGCACCCAACGCAGTAAATCACCTTCTTCTAATGCGATCGCAATCAGCCCATTAGAACGAATATTCGCAAAAGCAGGTAACTTAGTCTTTTTGATATAGCCGCCAGCCGTGAGCATGACCAGATACTCATCTTCACTAAACTCGCTGATTGGTAATACCGTAGTGATTTTTTCGTTGTTTGCGATCGGCAATAGCTGCACAACGGCTGTCCCACGAGCAGCACGACCCGATTCAGGAATTTCGTAAGCCTTGACTCCATAGACCTTACCGCGATCGGTAAAGAACAAAACTTTGTCATGACTACGACAAGCAAAGAAATGCGCGATCGCGTCATCATCTTTCACATTGGCGCTAGCCTTACCGCGTGTCGCCCGATGTTGCGCCGTGAAAGTATCCACAGGCATCCGCTTCACATAACCTTGCTGCGTCACCATCACAATCGTTTCGCGATTGGCAATCAGATCCGCCGTATCAATATCGCCTTCATTAGGCAAAATGCGCGATCGGCGTGGTGTCGCGAAATCAATTTTGACGGCTTCCAGTTCTTCGCGAGTAATTGTAAGAATGCGATCGCGATTGGCAAGAATATGTTGCAGATCGGCAATCTTGGCAACTAATTGATCATGTTCATCATGGATTTTGTCAGCATCTTGGGCTGTGAGTCGGCGCAATTGCATTGCCAAAATTGCATCGGCTTGCGCTTCCGATAATCCATAGCTCTCAATCAATCCCAACTTCGCCGAAGCGCTATCATCAGCGCTACGAATCAGCGCAATCACCGCATCCAAATGATTTAAGGCAATCAATAAACCTTGTAATAGATGATCCCGTTCTTCCGCTTTACGCAATTCGTACTGAGTACGGCGCGTAATTACTTCATAACGGAAGTCGAGGAACACTTGCAATGCATGACGTAATGTTAATGTCACTGGCTCGCTATTGACCAGCGCCAACATATTGCAACTGAAGTTCGATTGCAGAGGTGTGGATTTGTAAAGATTATTCAGTACGACTTTCGGATAAGCATCACGCTTCAGTTCGATGACTAGACGCATACCATC
>JBBRQX010000158.1:0-6481 GCA_038225745.1 Pseudanabaenales cyanobacterium
AGTGCTAATCCTTTGAGTGACTCGCAGCCTAGCAAAATCCCGATCAGAGGATTGCGAAGATCATGGACAATGGTTTGCATCATTTCTTCGCGCACTGTCATTGTGTTTTGAAGGCGATCGTATTGAGATTTAATTCGTAACATCGATCGCACACGGGCGCGGAGTTCGATACTGTTAATTGGCTTGCTGATAAAATCATCGGCTCCAGCATCGAGACAACGCGCGAGGTCTTCTTTGTCCGACAAGGCGGTAACGAATATAATCGGAATATGCTGCCATTGACGGCTACTCTTAAGCCGTTGACAGACTTCGATACCGTCCATATCGGGCATCATCACATCTAGCAAAATGAGATCAGGTTTAATGGTGTCAAGAGATGCGATCGCCGCCGCCCCGTTGTTTTGATGATGAAGTGCGTACCCCTCTCTAAACAGTAAAATTTCAATTACATCGAAATTAGATGATTCATCATCTACGACTAAAACTACCTGTTTATTTCCCATACTATTTATACGTGGCTCAGGAAAGTGCTTGGCATCCTCTGACTCACAAATTTGGTTGACTGACTGTAGCTTCTATTGTGACAGCTTTTCAATTACCATGAATTAAGATATTTCGCGGAAACAACCCATGACTTCAGATGTCAAAACCTTAGCAGCGATCGATGTTGGGACAAATTCCATCCATATGGTAATTGTCGAAATTCAGACTTCGATCCCTAGTTTTAGTGTAATTGAGTCCGAAAAAGCCACGGTAAGACTAGGCGAACGTTGCGCTCAGACAGGAAATTTGACTGAAGATGCGATGAAGCGATCGCTGGAAGCCCTCAAGCGATGTCAGGAGATCTGTCGGACTTTTAAAGTTGAAGAAATTGTGGCAGTGGCGACCAGCGCTACTCGTGAGGCTCCGAATGGAAATGATTTTATTCGGCGCATTTATGAAGAATTAGGTTTGCATGTTGAAGTTATTTCGGGGCAGGAGGAAGCCCGCCGTATCTATTTAGGTGTGATCTCCGCGATGGAATTTAATGATGAGCCACACTTGTTAATTGATATTGGCGGCGGTTCGACCGAGATGATCTTGGGGGATGGTGGCGATCCGATGCATCTGAGTAGTACCAAAATTGGTGCAGTCCGCTTAACTGATTTATTTGTTAAAACCGATCCGATTTCACAAATAGAATACGATCGCTTGTTGGGCTATATTCTTGGCTCGATTGAACGCCCCACTGATGATGTGCGATCGCTGCTGCATGATAAAAACATTAAATCTTTAAAGGCGATCGGCACATCAGGCACGATTGAAACGCTGGTAACTTTACATTCCAAAGAAAAAACTGGACTAGTTCCTAATCCTTTGCAAGGCTATGAGATATCTTTTGCCGATCTCGAAAATATTGTCTGGCGCTTACGTCGAGCAGATTTAGAAGAACGCACTGCTATGGTGCGTCAAAAGCGAGCCGAAATCATCTTTGCAGGAGCCTTAGTTCTGTTAGAAACCATGCGCTTGTTGGAAATTCCTAAAATCATGCTCTGTCAGCGAGCCTTGCGCGAGGGCTTAGTTGTGGATTGGATGATCCGTCATGGCTATATCGAAGATGGTTGGCGTTATCAAAGTACAGTTCGCGATCGCAGTATTCTCAAGCTAGCTGATAAATATAGTCTCGACACCAAATATGCGAAACAGGTTGCTGACCACGCCCTGAGCTTGTTTGAGCAAACCAAGGGGATTTTGCACGAGTGGAGCGATGATGAAAAACACTTGCTCTGGGCGGCGGCGATGCTGCATAACGCGGGGCATCACATCAGCCATGATGCTCACCATAAGCATTCCTATTATTTAATTCGCAATGGTGAGTTATTGGGCTATACCGAGTCGGAGATTGAGGCGATCGCCAATCTTGCCCGTTATCACCGCAAGAGCGAACCAAAGAAAAAGCATGATAATTTCCAGCGTTTAGGCAGTGAGAATCTAAAATTATTTGTCCGTCAAGCCAGTAATTTTTTGCGCCTAGCCACAGCTTTAGATCGTCGGCAAATTGGGGCGATCGCCTCAATTCGATTCAATTACGACCCGCGCACTCAAGCCTGCGCTTTGCAACTCACACCCACACAACCAAACGATCCTTGCACCTTAGAGCTTTGGAGTCTGGATTATAAGAAACAACCTTTTGAAGCTCAGTTTAACGTTACGCTGTCAGTGTCCTTAGAATCAAAGTGAACTACCAGACACTGACCGCTTAGGCGGTACATTGCTGGCTTCTTGTCTCAACGGGAACAGCGTCTAGCAAGACCGAAATCTTACCAGAGCGACTTACACCCCCTCCACAAGCAGAAGCGCTAGTTCCTAACGCCAGAATCCGCAAGGCTTCATTTCTTATGTTGATTGCCGCGTTTACATCACGGTCATGGTGCGTACCACAATGCTTACAAGTCCATGCTCTAACGTCAAGAGTCAAATTACCAACTCGATTTAGGCAAACATGGCAAGTCTTGGATGAAGGAAACCATCGATCAATCTCGATATAGATCTTTCCTTCACTCTCAGCCTTGTACTTAAGCATTGTTAGAAACATCCCCCAACCAACATCACTTATCGCTTTGGCTAGATTATGATTCCGTACCATACCTTTGATATTTAGATTTTCTACTGCAATAACTTGGTTTTCGTTTACTACCTTGCGGGATAGTTTGTGCAGAAAATCTTCACGGCATCTAGCAATTTTAGAGTGAACTTTTGCCACTTTCAATCTTGCTTTAATGCGATTGTTGCTACCTTTCTTTTTCTTTGAGAGCTTTTGCTGTTTCCGTTTTAGGTTTCTTTGATGCTTGATAAAGAATCTAGGGTTGTCAAACTTTGAGCCATCACTGGTAATTACAAAGTGAGTTAGTCCAACGTCAAGTCCAACTGATTTATCGATTGGTACTGATTCAACTTGAGCTTTGCCATCATCAATCAAAACAGAAACAAAGTATTTGCCATCAGGATTACGAGACACTGTGACAGTTTTAATAGTTCCGTCAAAAGTTCTATGTAGTTTGCAATGCACTAAACCAATCTTAGGTAGATTGATATAGTCATCTTCAAACTTGACATTTTGGGGATAACTAATCGACTGCCTACCCTGCTTAGATTTGAATTTTGGCGGCATGGCACGTTTATCGAAAAAGTTTTTGTAGGCTGTCGATAGATTCAATGCTACGACTTGCAGACATTGAGAATAAGGATCTTTCAACCATTCAAATTCTTTCTTGAGATTAGGTAATAAGCCTTGTATGTACCCTCTAGTCAGTCCCTTACCAGTATTCTTATATGTCTCTTGACAAAGATTCAAGGCATAATTCCAGAACCATCTACAACAGCCAAAAGACTTCGCAAGCAACGTTTCTTGCCCGCTTGTTGGATAGATTCTGTATTTATACGCTTTATACATTTATCGAGAATATCGAATACTGATAAGATTATAGCGTATACAATATAGAAATATTGATTCGCTGTCGCTCAATTTGGTTTTCTGGTTCGTTTTCATCCCGTCGCTCACCTGGATACAGGTAGAGCGCGGGACTTCCCACTCACGTTAGTTAAAAAGTTTTAATAGCGGTGCGAAGCGCCGCTATTAAATCTAGATCAATATGGAAGGCTCTCTCTCTTTAATCATAATTATTGCGATCACCGCAGGTATTTCTGCTCGTGTCATTGCGAATTTTTTTCGCGTGCCGAGCATTGTTTTTCTGCTAATTTTTGGTGTAGCTCTAGGAGGGAATGGCTTAAATTTAGTGCAGCCGCGCTTATTGGGAGATGGCTTAGAAGCGATCGTTTCTATCTCTGTTGCCCTAATTTTGTTCGATGGTGGACTCAATCTGCAACTTAAAGAACTCGGCAAGGTTTCGGCAAGTTTACGAAATCTGATCACGATTGGTGCTTTAATTACGCTGATTGGCGGTGGGATTGCTGCTTATTGGTTGAGCGAATTTCCTTGGACGATCGCCTTTTTATACGCGGCTTTGGTAGTCGTAACTGGGCCAACTGTAGTTAACCCAATTATCGAAGAAGTGGGACTTGATCGCCGCCTTGCCACAATCCTTGAAGGAGAAGGAGTGCTAATTGATGCGATCGGTTCCGTACTCGCCGTAGTCGTCCTCGATGTCGCTTTAAATCCAACTTTAAGTGCTTTTGCCGTGGTTAGCGATTTAGGTTTGCGGTTAGGAGTTGGCGGTGTATTAGGTGCGATCGCGGGTTGGTTATTGGGAAAGTTTTTGCAACGCGCCACATTTCTCGCTGAAGACACTAAAAGTGCGGTGGTCGTGGCAGCAGTATTAGGACTATTCGGGATTGCCCAACAGATTCAAAGCGAATCGGGACTAACCGCAGTTGTACTGATGGGAATCGTTTTACGCGCTTCCGATATTCCTAATAGTCGCGCTTTACTCAAATTTAAAAGCCAACTAGTAGCTCTAATCGTTTCCGTTCTATTTATTTTACTATCAGCAAATCTTTCTATCCCTAGTATCTTCGCCCTTGGTTGGGGAGGTGTGCAGACAGTTCTATTTCTAATGTTTGTTGTGCGCCCGATTAATGTGATTGTCAGCACATGGAATAGCAGCTTCACATGGCGACAAAAAGCTTTTCTATCATGGTGTGCGCCTAGAGGAATTGTTGCGGCTTCCGTAGCTTCGCTCTTTTCGATTTTATTAACCGAGCGAGGAGTTAACGGCGGTGAATCTATAAAAGCTTTAGTCTTCCTGACGATCGCCATGACTGTATTTTTGCAAGGACTATCCGCAAAGTTCGTAGCGAAACTCTTAGGGCTAAATCAACCCGATATTTCTGGATTAGTAATCGTTGGCAGCAATCCGATCGGGATTCTGGTAGCACGACTATTTCAAGCCAATGGTCAACGGGTCTCGCTGATTGATACCAGTGCCGAACTTTGTAAACAAGCTGCCGAATATGACATCCCCGCCTTTGTCAGCAATGGGCTAGATGCAAAATCTTTAGCCGAAGCAGGACTAGATTCGGTTGGAACTTTTGTGGCGCTAACCATTAATACTGATGTGAATATTGTCATTGCTCAACTTGCCGCAGAGGAGTTCAATCCACCGAAAGTATTTGCGGTTTATGTTAAGGAAGCTGAGAGCGATCGCAATGAACAAATCATTATTCAGCAAGCATTTAGCGCTCGCGTTCCGATTAAAACATGGAATCAATATATTCTCCAAAGAGAAGTTAGAGTGGGAGAATTTCTGCTCACCGATGAAGAACTTCAAGAACAGTTAAATAGTTTCAATACGATGTTTAATGCAGGGATATTACTGCCATTAATATTCGAGCGCAAAGGTCAATTGCAAATCGTACCTGCGGATATGACATGGGAAACAGGCGATCGCATTTTATATTTGCTATATACGCCCAAGACTCTAGCACCTAGTGACTTTGAAATTATCCCAACGACCCTAGACATTACACCAGTTGTTCTTTCTGATATCGAGATCGCTCAAAAAACTAATGATTTTAATGGTGCTGGTTCGCGCAATAGTAAAAATGATACTCTTGAATCTAGTCCAGATTATTTTTTAAATATGGCAAAAGATATTCTGGATAGGCGATCGTAAGCTTTTTAGATGACAACAGCTAAGTATGTAGACACAAAAACCAAAAAGCTACGGCGCGTGCGCCGTAGCTTTTTGGTTTTTATATCGTTTAGCTACAAGCTACAGCCGTGCCAACTTCTTTAGGAGTAGCAAAGGAAGTTCCGCAACTGCAAGACTTGCTAGCATTAGGATTGCGAAAACGGAAGCCGCCACCTAAAAGATCTTCGGTATAGTCGAGTTCCAGACCTTGCAACTGGGGCAAGTTGACATCGTTGATCACGATTTTTACGCCGCTTTGTTCGTATTCATTATCACCAGCCTCAGGTTGTTCAACAAAGTCCATCAAATAAGACAGACCAGAGCATCCACCTTGCTTAATGCCTAAACGCAGAGGCGCAGTGGTGGCGCGTTGGCTTTGAAGATTTCTTACGCGAGCGATCGCCGCATCAGTCAGTGTAATCATATTAAATTTTCCTGTGTATGGATTGTGCTAAGAGCAATATTAGTCTTCTAACAACACAAGTGCAATACTCGCTAGAGAAACATTGGTGTAGCCAGCAACTTTGGCGGCTTTATAAAATGGCTTGGTGAGAGGGCATTTATGTATACCCAACAGACGCACCCCTTTATCGAGCAGTAGTCCAGTCCTAAAATGAAAATCGCGGTGTAGTCTCACAGCCTTAGCAAGTTTGGTTTTTGGATTACAAAAAAGCATGATTTATCTCTAAAAAGTTTAATTTTTAACAACTGTCTTTATGTTAACGCTATTTCGATGGAAGCGGTAAAATAGTAAAATCTGCGGCGCGAAGCGCTGCAGATGCTTAAGGTGATCTCTAATAATAAAAGTACCCGATTTATTAAAACCAGAATGTGGTTGTGCCGCGCTTCGC
>JBBRQX010000159.1:0-6467 GCA_038225745.1 Pseudanabaenales cyanobacterium
TTAAGTTGCAAGATGATTGTGCCGCGCTTCGCGCGGCACAATCATCTTCTGGTTTTTGCTATGCATTTTAAATACCGATCAGCTTATCGCTACTTGTATCAGGACAAATCAAAAACCAAAAGAGGGTAGCGGCGCTTTGCGCCGCTACCCTCTTTTGGTTTTATAACAAACAGCAAAAAGAGAAGTAGCGCAAAGCGCCACTTCTCTTTTTGCTGTTTGAGTTTAGGCGGTGTGGCGGTTTCGTGGTATAGGTAGTAGATAATAGTTTTTTGAAAATTTTGTTAGATTATGTCCCTTAACCCAGAGTCAGACCGTGGGAAAAATAAAGCTTCCTCCAAAAGTTTTGAGGCAATGCGAAAGTTTTCCGAAAAATATGCTAAAAATACAGGCACATTCTTTTGTGTAGATCCTAGCGTTACCAATGCCGTCATCGAAGGCTTAGCCAAACACAAAGAAGAGCTTGGCTCTCCTCTTTGTCCTTGTCGTTACTATGAAGACAAGGAAGCTGAAGTCAAGGATACCTATTGGAACTGTCCTTGTGTACCAATGCGTGAACGCAAAGAATGTCACTGTATGTTGTTTCTTACTGAAGACAATCCCTTTGTCGGCACAAAACAAGAACTAGAAGTAGTTGAAGTTGTTTACGATGCCTAAATCAAAAATAAATGTGATGCTTTACATCACATTTATTTTTGAGCGATCGCCTAATTTTGCGATCGCTCCCAACAAACTTTTCCTGATTTAGCCAGCTCTAGAGAATTAAATACGACCTCGCGCAGGTTCTGCCACTTCACTTCGCGATCAAGCAGTAACTTACTAACTTTTGCGATCGCCTGTTCTCGCTCATAGCGAATTTTAGAAAACATTAAAGGATCGCTTTTTTGATGAATCGCCTTACGGATTTCTAGCATCGACTCATGCACAATGATGGACACCTCAGAACCAATATTCATTTGGGCGTAATAACGCAAGTGACCAATCCCCTTAGCTGATGTGGCGTATAGAGATGGCAGACGATTTAAAGTTTTTGCTAGTACATCTTCGAGACGAATAAACCTTAGCTCAGACGGCGGAAAACTTTGTGCGCGAGTCTGCGCCATTCTGATTACCAGTCGCTCTAAAGAATGGACGAGATGATTAGATTCGAGCATATACAAGTCATATTCTTTTTGTTTTAATTCGTTGGCAACACTGCATTTTTGTGTAGATTTACCAAGATACATTGCATTATTTTGTCGATATCCCCAAGATCCATATTTACCAATACGCGGCGATAAGTTACCAGAATTATATTTTGCGATCGCCTTTTCTAGCTCATCCCCTAGCGCCTTAGCTAAATCAGCCCACATGAGATTTTCCCAGCCAAGTATTTCTTGAGTGTTGATTAAAGCGTAGGGAGCATTGGCTAACTCAATATCTTCCATTGGTTCAGCTTCTCGCAACGGATCGCGACGTACTCCTAAGAGTGCTTGACGAGTTGCCTTACTAATATCGGCTTGCATGGCTATACATTCTTGTCTTTTGGACTGCAAACCAACATCGGTCGATGCAAACATTGGCGGCAACCGATTTAATGCATAGGCAATTACTTCGTCAATATTATATTTGTACTTAATTCCACTGCCTAAGCTCTGAATTTGAGCATTAGCTTCTCTATAAACAAATTCAATTAGGACATTGCGGCAAGATTCCATAACAAGATGCTGTAATAAATCATGAATGTAAAATGGTTGACCGCAAAATATTTTCGGCTTTTAGTAAGTAAGAAAATTCTTCCTTTTCATTAATATATCCCTTGAAATAGGGTCTAAGCACTGATGGAACTAAACTAATATTTTGCTCAAGGCGATCGCTCGTAATATTTACAACCCCAAAAATTTTAGGCACGATCAAAGCTAGAGAAAGTTGCTGCACGGATGTCAAAATCACTTCGTAAAGTTCAATATTTTGATCTAGCGGCTGTAACCCCAATAGCATCGCTAGATCGATCGCCCAATACACTCGACGACGACGGCTTAATATTCCTAAGATGCAGGATGGCTTATTCGGCACAGGCATAATATGCGTCGCCTCAATCGTCAAAACTTCTTGAATAAATTCACTTTCCAACAAGCCAATAGTTTGGGGATCGATCGCAAATTTTAGATAAGTATCAATCCCTGTCTCTTGATTCATGACTATCCTTGGATCTTGAAGGCGATCGCTACTACCTGAAATTGTTTGCATGAACATAATGCCAATTTTAGTAAACCTTAACTATGTATAGCGATCAGTGCGATCTTTTGTATACAGCATGAATGCTGATGTTTAGCCTTGCAGCAAATTACGAATCACAATGTTTTTGTAAAAGCTCCGCATTTGTCGCTTCTTGGGGATGCTTTTAAAAAAAATCTGGGTTTGGTTTCATCGCAAAACGTTTTTGAGTTGATTATTATAGAATTAATTAAGGTTTGATCTGCGCTAAGTAACAACTATTTCGCCAACACATAAAAAAATGAATCTGAATCGCCGTAAGTTGCTCTCTTGGTTTGGTTTGGGGTGGCTAGCCAGCCTTCTACCATCATCCTTGGTTGGTTGTAGTGATGCGAAGTCTCCTGAAGCGACATCTCTCACCGCGCCCGTAGCTTTGGCTGCGGCTCCTAGCGGTAGTTTTAAAGCGATCGGTACAGTTGCCCAACTTGATAAAGATGGACGATTGGTATCTGACAAAATTGCAGTAGTGCGCGATCCTAAAAACGCGAAAAATGTATTGGCGGTTAATATCACCTGTACTCATAACGGCTGTGATGTGAAATGGAAAGCAGCCGATAAAGCATTTGTTTGCCCTTGTCATGATGCTAAGTTTGCGGCTGATGGCATTGTCCTTCAAGGCCCTGCCAATAGACCACTACAACGCTATGCTGCCAAAATCGAAAAGGGGCAGGTACTAGTCAGCGTCTAAATTTTAGAAAATAAAAGCGTCACTTTGTGACGCTTTTATTTTCTAGAGAGGTTAGCTTAGTTAACCACTAGACAGCTATGATAAAAAATACTAACTGGGGACTTGAGAATGAAAAAATTTCTGCTGTCGTGCTTGTTTTTTGCGAGTCTATTTTGGGCGCTCTCCACCTATCAAGGGTTGGCAGTCGAAGGCGAATTTGACTCGATGGTATTAAATTTTCGTGATAGTTTGTCACCTGCTCAGGTTGATCGCGAACTTAAGGCGATCGCCTCAAAATACGGACTCGAACCCAAGTTTAATAGTGCCTTTTCTAAAACTGAAAAAATTTACATCGTCAAAGGTGATGCTCAAGTCCTCGAAAAGCTAAAGCAGTCGCCAGAACTTCGTGATTTGACTGAGTATGTCGAGGCAAATTATATTTATTCAATGGACTTTATCGGTGGTGGGGCAACTCCAAATGATCCGATGTATAAAGAGCAGTGGAATTTAAAAGCGATCGATGTCGAAAAAGCTTGGCAGAAAACCAAAGGTAAGGGAATTACGATCGCTGTCATTGATACAGGCGTGAGTCGAGTTGAAGATCTCAAAAATACTAATTTTGTCAAGGGTTACGATTTTGTCAACGATCGCGAAGATGCTAGTGATGACAATGGGCATGGAACCCATGTGGCTGGCACGATCGCCCAATCAACAAATAATAATTTTGGTGTGGCGGGAATTGCTTATGAAGCGAATATCATGCCGCTCAAAGTGCTATCAGGTGCAGGCGGCGGCACAATTTCGGATATTGCGGAGGCGATTATGTTTGCGGCCGACAATGGCGCAAATGTGATCAATATGAGCTTAGGCGGCGGCGGTGAAAGCAAGCTCATGCAAGATGCGATCGATTATGCCTACAAAAAAGGTGTGGTAATCGTGGCGGCGGCGGGTAATTCTAATCGCAATGCTGCTTTCTATCCTGCCCGTTATCCTAAAGTGATCGCCGTATCTGCTACAGGTTCCACTGGTGAAAAAGCGCCCTATTCTAATTACGGTGCAGGTGTGGATGTGGCGGCTCCTGGTGGCGCGATCGTAAGAGGTAAAAATGGCGAAAATAGCGATACTTCTGGCGGTATCTTGCAAAATACGATTGACCCTAAAACTAAGGAATCTGTATTTCGGGCTTTTCAAGGAACGAGCATGGCAGCGCCTCACGTTGCGGGTGTGGTGGCCCTAATCGAAGCATCAGGAGTAAAAGATCCCGAAAAAGTCGCGCAAATTCTCAAACAATCTTCGCGCAAAGTTGCGGATGATACGCTCAATTATTACGGAGCAGGACATTTAAACGCGGCGGCGGCGGTAAGTTTAGCTACGCAAGGACAGTTGGGAATTCCTGATTTCTTGCGCTGGGCGCGGGACAATGGCTATTTGAGTCCCCGCTTTTGGGTAGATGGTGGCGCGATCGCTTTAGTCCCCAAATTAATGATGATGTTTGGTTCCTATTTATTAGCATGGATACTTAATCGCTGGTTTCCATTCCGTTGGAATTGGTCATTTTCTAATGGCATCTTTTTTGGAGGCGCAGGCTTATTCTTCCTGCGTGGCTTCTATGTATTTGATATCACTCAACTTCCTTTTCGTATTGCAGGAAGCTCACTGGCTGAGTTAGGGAATGCTTTTTCCAATACAAATGCGCTCAATCCAATTACTGCAAGCGTATTATTACCGCTTGGTTTATTGCTTGTTCTGCTCGGACATCCACAATGGAAATGGTTTGCGATCGGTTCGGCGATTGGTACTTCGGCATGTTTAGCCACAAGTGCAGTCCTTGCTCCACAAATGATGTGGATTGGTGACGGAATGCCCGCGATCGCATTTCTGAGCATCAACTCATTCCTTTGTTTTGGTTGCGCCTATCTATCGATCAAATCAGAAACTGCAAGCATCTAAACTTTAAAAGCATTGCTTGGCAATGCTTTTAAAGTTCACATTAAGGAACCCCACAAAAAAATGGATATTCAAATTGTCGGCACGATAGAATATATTAATATTGGAACAGGAACTTGGGCGATCGCCACTGATACCGATCAGCAGTACGAGATTTGGCAACCTGCTCCAGCCGAAATCTTGCAAGAGGGTTTAAAGGTGAGCGTTACTGCTAAAGTTCGCGATGATGTAATGACGTTGGCGGCGATCGGTGATGTCATAGAAATTGAAGATTTTCAGCTTTCATAGACAGAAAAGCCCCGCTTCGCGGGGCTTTTCTGTCTATGAAAGCTGGGTTTGATTTCATCGCAATTTTACGGAATTAGATCGAGGAACATACCCGCGATCGCAGTTTCATTGGCTTTACAAATACCACGCTCTGTAATCAAACCTGTAACTAATCGAGCAGGAGTGATATCAAATCCATAATTTAAAGCCGTTGTTTCCAATGGAGCGACTCGTACTTTGCCAATATTGCCATCATCCTGTAGCCCTTGTATATAGAGAACTTCATCCGCACTACGAGTTTCAATCGCAATCTCTTTCACTCCATCTGAGATTTGCATATCAAAAGTAGAACTAGGTAACGCCACATAAAAGGGAACATGATTATCAAAGGCAGCGAGCGCCTTGAGATATGTGCCGATTTTATTGGCAACATCGCCGCTACGAGTAGTGCGATCGGTTCCCACGATGCAGAGATCGACCTTGCCATATTGCATCAACAAGCCACCTGTATTGTCGGCAATTAATGTATGTGGAATCTGCGATTGTCCGAGTTCCCATGCGGTCAAGTTCGCACCCTGATTGCGGGGACGAGTTTCATCGACCCACACATGAATGTTAATCCCGCGATCGCTTGCTTCATAAATTGGCGCTAAAGCACTACCGCGATCGACGATCGCTAACCATCCTGCATTACAGTGCGTGAGAATATTTACGGGTTCGCCTTGGGGTTTGGTTTTCGCGATCGCCTCAATTAGTTCGCAGCCAAATTTGCCAATATTGCGAGTTCCAATCACATCCTCGTCAGCGATCGCGATCGCTTCTTTGAGCGCAACTTCCACTAAGTCTTGTTTGTTGACTGCGGCTTTTTCTAATACCGCCATCATGCGATCGACTGCCCACATCAGGTTTACTGCCGTCGGACGAGCGCAACGGATCACCGCCGAGAGCGTTTTAATTTGGTCGCGATCGCCTTTACTCTCTCTAGCCGCTAAGTACACACCAAAGGCGGCAACGTTGCCAATTACGCCCGCGCCGCGCACGGTCATGTCTTGGATCGCAAGGGTTGCCTCGGCGCTAGTTTTTAAAGTTTTAGTAACTAAACGAAAGGGAAGTTGCGTCTGGTCAATCACCACGAGATCGCCGCCTTCTAACCAAAATGCTTTGTATGTAGAATTCATAATTTCTCCTTGGCTATTCTCACCGAACAATTGATTAAACTTTTCTCAATCATGATCTACTCCCTTCCCAGTGAAAGATTAGACGTTGCGGCGCGGTGCGCCGCAACGATAATTTCTTGGGTTTAATGTCTAGTCCTATGCTGGGAAGGGAGTAA
>JBBRQX010000160.1:0-6450 GCA_038225745.1 Pseudanabaenales cyanobacterium
CCAACATCGGTTTTAACTCCCCAAGAAGCCGATGAAGTGCTGGGACTTTTGCGCGAAGAAGTTACCGCAGGACGTTTGAGCGTATTGATGATCAGCCATAAGTTCCGCGAGATTACCGCTTTTGCGGATAATGTCACGGTACTGCGGAAGGGCAAGTTTGCAGGAAACGGCTCAACTAAAGATCTATCGGTCTCAGATATGGCGGCGATGATGCTAGGTGAAGCGAAAGAAGCGCGTCAGGTGATCAAAACTGAAGTTTTGATCGACAATCTGGTTCTCGATGTAAGGAAGATCCATGCCGATCGCGATAATGGTTTAGAAGCAGTCGCTGGTGTTGATTTGCAAATCAAAAGCGGCGAAATTGTTGGCATTGCAGGTGTCTCAGGCAATGGACAAAAAGAACTAGTCGAAGTTCTATCTGGACAAAGGATTGCCACGGCTGGCGAAATTTTTGTAAATGGCGATCGCTACACCGCCACTCGTAAGGAAATGTATCGCCATCAGGTGTTTTCACTTCCTGAAGAACCTTTGCGAAATGCCTGTGTGCCGCACATGAGCGTCGCTGAAAATCTGGCTTTACGAACCTTTGATCGTGATCCCCAATCCAAGAGTGGAATTTTACTGCTTTTTAAAGCAATTCGCGAAACTGCCAAAAATCTGATTAAAGTCTTCTCAATTAAAACGCCGTCACATGATACCCCTGTTGGCAATCTCTCAGGCGGAAATGTGCAGCGTACAGTTCTCGCTAGAGAGCTTTCGGCGGAACAAATTAAATTATTGATTGTCGCTAACCCTGTCTTCGGGCTGGACTTTGCGGCAGTTGAGTATATTCATAATCAAATTGTGGAAGCCAGAAATCGCGGTGTAGCCGTACTTTTAGTTAGTGAAGATCTTGATGAGATTTTGACATTAAGCGATCGCATTCTAGTCATGAGTGATGGCAAATTCGTTTATGAAAGTAATAGTGCCAATGCCGATCTTACGGCGATCGGGCAGAAGATGGCAGGACACTAGGATATTAAACTGATGATTATCAATCAACAAGTTCGGGTCTTTCCTGAATTGCTCACTCGTTCTAACTATGACGATCTAGCATGGGAACCATTTCGCGAAGGAGTCGAAATCTGTCCTTTGTATAAGAATGATTTGGGAGCGAGTGCGGCTATGCTGCGCTATGAAGCAGGAGCTAAGGTTCCCCATCATTCTCATTCAGGTTATGAGCATATATTTGTATTGTCAGGCTCACAGTCTGATGCGAATGGCAAATATACCAAAGGTTCGGTAATTATTAACGCTCCCGATACTAGTCATCAAGTTTCTAGTGAAGAGGGCTGCGTAGTTCTGATTGTCTGGGAAAAACCTGTAATTATCAACGAATAAGCAATTGACAAACTTGGCTTGTCAATTGCTTATTCGCTACAGCCTATTGAAAGTTTGAGTGGCATGGATAATTTTTTGAAAGTGCCGCTTTGCGGCACTTTCAAAAAATTATCTGGGTTTCATGGCAGTGCAAGGCGCTGTAATATGATTATTTAAGAGGAAAAACTATATGTCTGCGATCGCTGCCCAACCCTACGACTACGAATTACCAACTGACAGCAAAATAGCTTTGGTAATTATCGATATGCAACGTGATTTTCTAGAATATGGCGGTTTTGGCGATGCACTTGGTAACGATGTTACTCAACTCCAAAGTATTGTGCCAACAGTTAAGAAATTATTAGAAACATTCCGATCGCTAAACTTTCCCGTAATTCACACCATCGAAGCCCATTCTCCTGATTTATCAGACTGTCCTCCTTCCAAACTCAATCGCGGTCAAGGGAATCTTAAAATTGGTGACAAAGGCTCAATGGGTAGAATCTTAATCGCAGGAGAAGAGGGCAATAATCCTATTCCTGAGCTTACGCCATTAGCAAATGAAATTGTAATTGTTAAGCCGGGAAAAGGAGCGTTTTGCCGTACTAATTTAGAAGATATTTTACAAAAAGAAGGGATTACCCATCTTCTATTTACGGGTGTAACGACAGAAGTATGCGTACAAACAACAATGCGAGAAGCTAACGATCGCGGTTATGAATGCTTACTGATCGAAGATGGAACTGCCAGTTATTTTCCAGAATTCAAATCTTCAACTATTGAAATGCTTCGCGCTCAAGGCGGAATTATCGGCTGGACTGCTAACTCTGATGCGGTGATTTCTGCTTTAGTCGCGTAGCGACCCAAAAAGATGTGACTCACGCTGCGCGTGAGCCACATCTTTTTGGGTTTTATGCTCTATAAATGTGCAGTGACATCGGGAATAAATTTCTGTAAATGCATGGGTGGACGCACATAAACCATTTTGTTTTGCAAGGGCGGTAAATCAAAGGGCTTGGGCAGAACATCCTCGTAGGGAATTTTAGCTAACAAATGACTAATACAATTGAGACGCGCCCGCCGCTTATCATCGCCATCAATCACATACCAAGGCGATCGCTCTGTATCCGTCGCGTTAAACATATCATCCTTCGCTTTAGAATATTCCACCCAACGCGATCGCGCTTCTAGATCCATCGGGCTGAACTTCCAACGTTTACGAGGATCTTTAATCCGATCTTGAAATCGTGATTCCTGTTCATTATCGTTAACCGAAAACCAATACTTGATTAGAATAATTCCCGATCGCTGAATCATGTCTTCAAACTCAGGGCAGGAACGCAAAAATTCCACATATTCTTCATGGGTGCAGTAACCCATCACATGTTCGACCCCTGCACGGTTGTACCAACTGCGATCAAATAGTACCATTTCTCCCGCCGCAGGTAATTCGGCAGTATAGCGCTGAAAATACCATTGAGTGCGCTCTTGGTCAGAAGGTTTGCCTAGCGCCACAATTCGACACATACGCGGATTCAGAGATTGAGTAATACTTTTAATTGCGCCGCCCTTGCCAGCCGCATCTCTTCCTTCAAAGAGAACAACTACTTTAAAACCCTGCTGTTTAACCCATTCTTGCAGTTTAACAAGTTCTATTTGTATATGCTTAAGTTCTTTTTCGTAACTTTTTTTTGATAATTTGGACAACTCAATGGAATGAGCATTTTCGCCGTCGTTAGGTACACTCTCTAAGCCTAAATCCATCAAAGGTAAATCTTCAAGAGCCTGAGATTTTTTAGATTCGCTATCTTTATTCTTGTTAGATTTAGACATTTTTTTGTTCCCTTTGTTAAAGACTTTAATGTTTAGAAACCATTTAAGAATTGTTGGAGATCCCCCCCAGCCCCCCTTAAAAAGGGGGGAGAATTAATTCTCCCCCCTTTTTAAGGGGGATTGAGGGGGATCTTCTTAGAGCTTTTAACCTTAAAAAGCAATTCTTAAATGGTTTCTTATTGTTGAAGTTAAGTTTGGGGCGTTAGCCCCAAACTTAATCTATTGACGACCAATACCAATGTAATGATATCCCAAAGCTTTAAGCGCTTTGCCATCAAGGAAATTACGCGCATCAATAATGACGGGATGTGCCATCAGAGTTAACATTTTGGCATAATCGATCGCCAAAAATTCTTGCCAATCTGTCACCAAAACCACTGCATCACAGCCATCAGCGAGACGCTCTAAATCGGTTTCCACAATTACATTAGAGAAGCCTTCACGTAATCCTGATTGCGAAACTAGCGGATCGTAAGCCTTAACTCGCGCTCCTAAACGACTCAGTTGATCAATCAAGGTCAATGCTGGCGCGTCTCGCATATCATCAGTATCGGGTTTAAAAGTCATCCCTAATAAACCAATGGTTTTACCCTTCAAGATTTTCAGAGCTTGCTGCAACTTCTCAACTACCAAAGTACGCTGAAGTTCGTTCACCCGCACACAAGCTTTTAAAATCTCGGTGGAATAGCCATAGTCCTCAGCCGTATAGATCAGCGCGGAAACATCTTTGGCAAAGCAAGACCCGCCCCAACCAATCCCAGCTTGCAAAAACTTGGAACCAATCCGTGAGTCTAGCCCAATGCCTTTGGCAACTTCTCTCACATCTGCGCCAACGCGATCGCAAATATTCGCGACTTCATTCACAAAGCTGATTTTGGTTGCTAAAAATGCATTTGCGGCATACTTGATCATTTCCGCAGAGTTCAAATCGGTGACGACTACAGGCACTGGCGGCTGAGTTTTATCTTGAGCAAACGAGCGGTTAATAATCGGTGTGTAAAGCTCTTGCATCAATTTTAAAGCGCGATCGCTGCCACTGCCAACGACAATGCGATCGGGATTAAACGTGTCATAAACCGCTACGCCTTCACGCAGAAATTCAGGATTGCTGACCACATCAAACTGAATGCGATCGATATTACTCTTACCTGCCATGCCATCCATGACGATCATGCGTACCCAGTCACCCGAACCAATTGGCACTGTGGACTTGTTGACGATGACGCGATAGCCCTCAGTCAAGCTTTCGCCAATACTCCGTGCCACGGCTTCGACATAGCGCATATCACTACGCCCATCTGCGAGAGAAGGTGTACCCACGGCGATGAATAGAATCTCACCATGATTAACACCCGCCGCGATGTCTGTTGTAAATTCGATCTTGCCTTGGCGAATTGATTCCGCGATCACTTCGGGCAATCCTGGCTCATGGATCGGCGATTGCCCCGACTTCATCAGTTTGACTTTCTCTTCGTTGTTATCAACACAAATCACATCATGACCAATGTAGGCAAGACAAGCGCCTGTTACTAAACCAACATAACCAGTTCCAATTACACAAACACGCATATGTCGTTACCTGCTTAATAATTTATTTGATACTTTCTAGGCGATCGCGAAAATAGGCGATCGTCTTGGACAAACCTTCTTCCAATGGGACGGTTGGCTCCCAACCCAAATGGAACTTGGCTCGTGAAATGTCGGGCTGACGACGTTGAGGATCATCTTGAGGCAAGGGTTTAAATACCAGTTCAGCCGTAGGATTGATCATGCGTTGGATTGTTTGCGCCAATTGCAAAATCGTATATTCTCCAGGATTGCCCAAATTAACAGGTCCAATGTAGTTCCCATTCATTAAGCGCATCAAACCTTCTACCAAGTCGGATACATAGCAGAAACTCCGAGTCTGGGAACCATCTCCATAAATTGTGAGGGGAATTCCTTTGAGGGCTTGCACCACAAAATTACTCACAACCCGACCATCATTTTCTAGCATCCTTGCGCCATGGGTGTTGAAAATGCGAACAACTCGCACCTCAACGCCATATTGTCGATGGTAGTCAAAAGTTAGTGTCTCCGCAATGCGCTTACCTTCGTCGTAGCAGCTCCGAATGCCTGTGCAGTTAACATTACCCCAATAGTCTTCAGTTTGTGGATGAATTAAAGGATCTCCATAAACTTCCGAAGTTGATGCCAATAGAACTCGCGCTTTCCATTGTTTCGCCAATTCCAACATATTTAGAGTTCCTAAAAAGTTGGTCTTAGCCGTTTTAATGGGATCGAATTGATAATGCACAGGTGAAGCGGGGCAAGCGAGATGATAAATCTGATCGACATTATCAATCTCAATCGAGTTGACAATATCATGTTGAATGAATTGAAAATTAGGATGTTCAATCCATTGGGCATTATTGGATTTTTGACCTGTGTAGAGATTGTCAACACATACAACCTCATGCCCTGCTTCCATCAGTCGATCAACTAAATGTGAACCAATGAATCCAGCACCGCCAGTAACTACAATTTTCATGTTTGTTATCTAAAAACGTTATTGATTAGAGAAAAAGGTGTAACGATGTTGCCGAGAAATCTGGTGGCTGAGTTGAGAATGCTAGAACCAAAAGATGGTCGTACCACAATTACATCGCGATCGCGTAATCCCGGATTAGACTCGTCGCTCAAAGGTAAGTTTAAGTCCGCAACTAGATTGCGACGCATGATCGAACCATCGGGATTGACCCGATAAAGCTCAACAGCCCGCCAATCGGCATCATTAGTCAGCCCACCTGCAAAGGAAATGGCTTCAGTAAATGAACTATTGGGTCTAAGTTGCAAGGGACCTGGTCGAACTGCTTCGCCAACTACTTGTACCGTGATTACTGTAGGTGAAAATGTTGCTTTAGCAACTTGGAGATATTCAGTTGGGTTTGTCTTCTCTAAACGAGGTACGGTAATCAGATCTCCATCGGTCAGGGTAATGTCTTGACTGAGATCAGCTTTGACAATCAAGTCCAGCAAGTTCGCTTTGACAATTGTGCGTTGTCCCTTGTCATTCAACCGTGAAATCTGGACGTTCCGAATATCAGCAATTTCAGTTACGCCATTTGCTGCTTGCAAAGCGCGACTGAGGGTAACTGGTCCACCGCCTGATGTCGTGCCAGCCGAGGTAGTTGCGCCTGTAAGCCCTGTGGAGAGAACTCCAGTTCGGGAATAGACCAATGTTTGTGGCCCAACGCGGTTGACCTCACCCACGATCGC
>JBBRQX010000161.1:0-6438 GCA_038225745.1 Pseudanabaenales cyanobacterium
GAATGTACCAAATACACGATTAGTCGTTCCCGAATCACCGCGTCCATCGGCTCCTGCGAAGGCTTTATCGATTTCATCAATCCATAATACGCAAGGAGAAAGTGCCTCAGCAAGTTGAATCATTTGACGGGTACGAGATTCACTCTCGCCGACTAATCCCGCGAAGAGGCGACCGACATCGAGCCGTAATAGTGGTAAATGCCAATGATGGGAGATTGCTTTGGCAGTGAGGGATTTGCCAGTGCCTTGAATTCCTGCTAGCAGCAAGCCGCGTGGGTGCGGCAATCCATACTTACGAGCGCGATCACTAAATGAACTACCACGACGTAACAGCCATTCTTTGAGATTATCTAACCCACCAATATCGCTAATTTCGGTCGTCGATGGATAGAATTCTAAAATCTGGGTTTGGCGAATACTTTGGCGCTTTTCTTCGAGAATTAACTCTACATCTTCGGGACGTAATCTGCCATGTTCGGCGATCGCCTTGGCTAATACGCGCCTAATGCGCTCTAGAGACAAGCCTTGACCAGCACGGACTAAATCCGCGATCGCCTGTTTATCTAGTTGAAGATCGTTCGCTGAATTAGTGGCATTTGCAATTTGTTCAATCTCGGTTTTTAACTCGTTAGGATTAGGCAGTGGAAATTCTAAAATCGAGAAAAACTCACTGAGACTATCAGGAATATTAATCTGTGAAGCCAGCACAATAATATTTTGGGCTTCGCTTTTGAGTTTACGTGCTAGATTTTTGAGCTTACGCGCGATCGCGATATCATCAAGAAAGCGATCAAAATCTCGCAGGACAAACACCGCACCTTTAGGAATTTTATCAACAAATTCTAAAGCTTGTAAAGGATTGCGCTTACCCATCCCTGCGTCAGTGGGATTAGATTGATAGCCATCGACAAAATCCCATATAAATATGCTACGTCCTAAAGATTTCGCCACATCGCTAATCACCGCTTCGACTCGCTCTTCTTCTGCTGAAGGAATATAGATCAAGGGGTAACGAGCGCGGAGTGTTAAGTTTAATTCGGCTTCAAAATTCATGAATACTTCTTTAATACTTTTAATTAAACAGCTAATTTTTATTTTCTATTATATTTGACCGATTAGCATCGCTTTTTTGCAAACTTAACCAACAGCATCAGCATTTGATTCAGGATGATTTGCCCTAATTTCACGGCTGAGCATTTCTTCTAAACGCTGAATTGACTGATTCTGGACATTAAGCAGATGAATAAGTTCAGCGATCTCTTTATTCTTTAAACTATCAATCTTCTGATGAAGAGACTCAATCTCTTCTTCTGCCTTTAGATCGATATCAAGGTCTTGCTTTGCTTTGTCTCGATCAATCTCAGACTGGCGATTTTGGCTCATCAGAATGAATGGAGTTGCATAGGCAGCTTGGAAACTTAGAGCGAGATTGAGAAGAATAAAAGGATATTCATCCCAATGCTTAATCCAGCTAATAATATTTAAAAGAATCCATAGTCCTAGCAAAGAACTTTGAATTAGAATGAATCGCCATGACCCAACAGTCGATGTAACAACATCGGCAATACTTTGTCCTCTTGATGATTGAGAATTTTTTTGTTTAGGTGGCTTTTCCATAGTTGGCATGAGTCCTGCGTGAAAGTTTTCACTTAAGGTAGTTGTAGCTTAACACTCATAACAAGATTATTTTATGAACAGAGAAAGGTTTTGTCGCAGCCTTATTTTAAATTTCAAGAAAAGCCTTAGCCGCTAGATGTTCAAAAAGATCTAGACTATTTACCTGAGCAGGCGCTAGATTATAGATAATGTTAAAGTTGATAGAGTCAGCGTCAATCGCTGCTTGCTTTGATATATAGATCGAGTTTTATAGGGTTAGAAAATGTTGCAAGAGATTCAATTACCTGTGGTTGTGGATACGAAAAAGTGGGCGATCCAAGATAGCGAAACGCTTTATCGTATTGAGGGTTGGGGGGAACCTTATTTCAGTATCAATGAAGCAGGAAATGTCACTGTTTCTCCTAAAGGCGATCGCGGCGGTTGTATTGATTTGTTTGCATTGGTCAACGATCTCAAACAAAGGGGCTTGCGATTGCCGATGTTGGTGAGATTTTCGGACATTCTTGCCGATCGCATTGAGCGACTAAATGCGACTTTTGCGAAAGCGATCGCCCGTTATAATTACGACGGCGTTTATCGGGGTGTTTTTCCTGTCAAAGTCAATCAACAGCGTCAATTGGTTGAAGAAATTGCTAAATTTGGCAAACCTTTTCAATTTGGACTTGAAGCAGGTTCTAAACCTGAATTATTAATTGCACTCGCGACATTACGCACCCCTGGCTCGTTGTTGATTTGCAACGGCTACAAAGATGCTGAATATATCGAAACGGCTCTGCTAGCGCGGAAACTTGGGCAAAACACGATCATCGTGATCGAACAACTTGAAGAAGTTGAGATGATTATTCGGGCGGCAACTAAGCTGGGCATCGCGCCTGTAGTCGGCGTGCGTGCCAAGCTCAGCGCCAAAGGGGTTGGACATTGGGAAGACTCGACAGGCGATCGCGCTAAGTTTGGTTTGAGCATGTGGGAAATTTTGGAAGCCGTTGAACAGTTAGAATCTGCGAATATGTTAGATTCCCTGAAACTTCTACATTTTCACATCGGTTCCCAAATTAGCAACATCAGCACCATCAAAGATGCCCTACGCGAAGCAGGACAAGTATATGTGCAGCTTGCTTCTTTGGGCGCACCGATGGGACATCTTGATGTTGGCGGTGGCTTGGGCGTTGATTACGATGGTTCTAAAACCAATTTCTATGCTTCCAAAAATTACACTATGCAGAACTATGCATATGACATCGTAGCGGCGATTAAGGATGCGTGCGCCGATAAAGTCCCTGTACCGACTCTGACTAGCGAAAGTGGCCGTGCGATCGCTTCGCATCAATCGGTTTTAGTTTTTGATGTAATGGGCATCAGTGGCACTCCGCAGCAAGCGATCGGAGCTTTAAAGGAAGACGAGCATTTAATTGTGCGAAATCTCTTTGAAGCGTTGGAAAACATCAACGAGAGTAACTATCAAGAAATCTATCATGATGCGGTTCAGTTCAATCAAGAAGCAATCAGCTTGTTTTCTTTTGGCTACCTCTCCCTCAAGCAACGCGCCAGAGTTGAGCGCCTGTTTTGGGAATGTTGCGATCGCATTCTCAAAGTCACCCGCAAACTAAATTACGTTCCCGATGATCTTGAAGATCTTGAACGCTCTATGGCGCTGACTTACTATTGCAATTTCTCAGTATTTCAGTCTGCGCCCGATAGTTGGGCGATCGATCAATTGTTCCCCATCATGCCGATCCATCGTCTTAATGAAGAACCCACTTGTCGTGGCACGATCGCCGATCTTACCTGTGACAGTGATGGCAAAATTGATCGCTTCATCGATTTGCGCGATGTTAAATCTACTCTAGAGTTACATCCCTTCATCGCTGAAGAGCCTTATTATCTCGCCCTATTTCTTGGTGGAGCCTATCAAGAAATTCTTGGTGATTTGCACAATCTCTTTGGTGATACTGATGCTGTACATATTCATACAACGCCCACAGGCTATAAAGTTGAGCATGTAATTAAAGGTGATTCGATGACCGAAGTTTTGGCATATGTGCAGTACAATCGCGATGCCATGCTAGAGAACATCCGTCAAGAGACAGAACGTTCTCTTCAAGAAAAGCAAATCACCCTCGATGAAGCAAGGTTGTTTTTACAAAAGTACGAACATTGCTTGAATGGTTACACTTATCTGAGTTAAGCGCTATTACAAAACCAAGAGAGATTTTTGAAAGTGCCGCTTCGCGGCACTTTCAAAAATCTCTCTGTACCCCTTAATAGGCTGTAAGTAGCTAAGCAAAAAAAACTTTAAAGTCGAAAAGCTGTGGCGCACGCGCCACAGCTTTTTGGCTTTAAAAGAGAGGACGCACTGAGTGCGTCCTCTCTTTTAGGGATTACGAGTAGAACCGATCGCTTGATTAAGCGCTTGCAATTCCTGCAAAATCTCTCGCAGTAAGCGATTAGTCTCATTCTGGATCGGTTCCTGTACTTGGATTGTCACATGTTTCATCTTCAAAATATCCCGCGCAAACCTTGAGACTTCGGTGGGATGAAATAACAAAGGCTCGCGATCGCTTTCACGCAACTCAGGATTTAATTTTTTGGGATTATATGGCAAATTCCGCCAACCTTCCATGGGGTCAGTATTGGCATAACGATAAATAGAAGCACGCGATCGCCCTAAAGCTTTTTGGATCGCCTCTACATCCATTAGCTCATAGGTGCGATCGGCTAGTATAGAAAACGGAAGAGTCATGACAAATATTTGATAACTAATCGCCATTATAGTCTCATTTTGAGTCTATAAGTCTCAAGATTAACTCGAAAAATCAGCAACTTTTTTGGCTACAAAATCCTCAATCGCCTTCATGCTGATCAACATCTCATCAACAATTGCCAACACTGTTTCTGAATTGCGATCGCGATCTGACTCTTCGAGTCGTATGGCTAACATCTCCATCTGACAAGCTCCCACATTGCCACTAGCGCCTTTCACCTGATGCGCCTGATGCATAATCTTTAACCAATCGTTATCAGCGATCGCCACACGAGTTTTTTGTATCCGAGGTAAAACATCTTCAAAGTAGACCTGAAAAAGCTCAATCTCAAATTTAATATCTCCCTGTGATATTTCGTTAAGGTATCTTAAGTTAATAGGAGATTCTGGTTGCTGATTCATGTGGGGAGAAGCTATACAGGGCTTTTAGATTACTAAATATACTACCTGTTATCTAGCGATCGCTCTCTATATCGGTGCTAGAATGATGTAAATGTAAAGATTTACAAAGCTATTTATCTCAAATTAAACTTTAAACAACACGAGTTAAATCGACCATGCGTATTATTTTAATGACAGGAAAAGGCGGAGTTGGTAAGACTTCTGTTGCCGCCGCCACAGGTTTACGCTGTGCTGAGTTAGGTTATAAAACCTTGGTTTTGAGCACCGATCCTGCCCACTCCCTCGCCGATAGTTTTATGGTCGAGTTGGGACATGATCCTAAAGAAGTTCGTCCTAACCTTTGGGGTGCAGAACTGGACGCATTACGAGAATTAGAAGGGAACTGGGGTGCAGTCAAACGTTACATCAGCGAAGTTCTTCAAGCGCGTGGACTCGATGGTGTGCAGGCTGAAGAGTTGGCGATTTTACCAGGAATGGACGAGATTTTTGGACTAGTCCGCGTCAAACGTCACTATGACGAAAAAGAATATGACGTACTCATTATCGACTCTGCGCCAACGGGTACAGCCCTGCGCCTACTTTCACTCCCTGAAGTCGCTGGCTGGTACATGCGGAAATTTTATAAGCCACTGCAAGGTATGGCTCAGGTTCTAAATCCAGTATTTGAGCCGATTTTTAAGCGCGTGACTGGCTTCTCTTTGCCGAACAAAGAAGTAATGGACGCTCCTTATGAGTTTTATGAAGAACTAGAAGCTTTAGAAAAAATCCTCACTGACAACACTATTACCACTGTCAGACTAGTGACAAATCCAGAGAAGATGGTGATCAATGAGTCCTTGAGAGCGCATTCTTATCTCAGTCTCTATAATGTGGCGACCGATATGGTCATCGCCAATCGCATCATTCCTGAAGAAGTTCAAGATCCATTTTTTAAAGCTTGGAAAGACAACCAGAAGCAATATTGCGAACAAATTCATCGCGATTTTCATCCTTTACCAATCAGAGAAATTCCACTTTACGCTGAAGAAATGTGTGGGATCGAGGCGTTAGAGCGACTAAAACAGACTCTATGTGGTGATGAAGATCCATCGCAAGTGTATTACAAAGAAAACACAATGCGCGTGGTGGAAGAGAATAAGCAATATTGTTTGGAATTGTATTTACCAGGTGTTCCGAAAGAGAAGATCGAGTTAACTAAGACTGGTGATGAGCTAAATATTCGGATTGGCAACCATCGACGTAATCTGGTTTTACCTCAAGCTCTATCGCTACTGCAAACTGCGGGCGCAAAAATGGAAGATGATTATCTCAAAATCCGATTTTCAACTCCTGTATAAGAAATATAGCGCTTTGCGCTCAAACAAGAATCATTAGAATTTTTAAAAGGGTTGCAAAGCAACCCTTTTAAAAATTCTAATGTGCAACATCGCTATCATATGGTGGCTGAGCGAAGTAAAAAATTTAGAAGCGATCGCGCGTTTTGAAAAATATTTTTCTTACTCCCTTCCTAGTACAAGATTAGAAGTTGCAGCGCAGAGCGCCGCAACGTCTAATCTTTCGCTGGGTTTTAATGTCTATTTCTATACTTGGAAGGGAGTAAGTAGATAGGCACAATAAAAACCAAAACCAAAAAAGCTGTAATGCTGGCTGTGCTAGCA
>JBBRQX010000162.1:0-6433 GCA_038225745.1 Pseudanabaenales cyanobacterium
ACGCGCAGCGTGCGCCACAGCTTTTTGGTTTTTAAGATTTACTTACTTAGGCAACTTATTTTTACAAGTTGCTTTAGGCAACAATATATTAATGTTGAAGCATTAATATTGATATTAATTTGGGTTAGAGTCTTGGCTTGTGTTAAGTTGTTACCCCAAAAGCGAAAAGCATTTTTCAATATTTTGATGGAGTTACTGTATGAGCGCACAGGATCGAGTCCCCGTAGGTATTATTGGTGCGTCGGGTTATGGCGGCATCCAATTGGTTAGATTGCTGCTAGAGCATCCATTGGTGGAGATTACCTACATGGGTGGTAGTGGTTCTGTGGGACAAAATTTTGCGGATTTATATCCACATATCGCCCATGCTGTTAACTTACCAATTGAAAGTCTCGAACCTGAAGCGATCGCCGATCGCTGCAAGATTGTGTTTCTATCATTGCCCAATGGCTTAGCCAGCAAAATTGCGCCGCGCCTGTTAGCGAAGGGCTGCAAAGTTCTCGATCTATCCGCAGATTATCGCTTCACCGATCTGCAAGTCTATGAGTCTTGGTACAACGAGTCGCGGACGGATGTGGAAGTTAATGCCAAAGCTGTCTATGGATTGCCTGAAATTTATCGCGATCGCATTGCCACTGCTGACTTAGTTGGTTGTGCAGGTTGTTATCCTACGGCGAGTTTATTAGCGTTGCAGCCTTTGCTAAAACAAGGTTTAGTCGATCCGAGTACGATCATCATTGATGCCAAGTCAGGCACATCAGGCGGCGGTCGTCAACCAAAAACAAATCTATTACTAGCTGAGGCTGATGGCTCGATCGGAGCCTATGGTATTGCTAGCCACCGTCATACACCTGAAATCGAACAGATTTGTAGTGATATGGCAGGTCAGGAGGTACTAGTTCAATTCACGCCGCACTTGATGCCGATGATTCGCGGTATTCTTTCGACGGTATATGCAAAATTGCGCGACCCTGGACTGGTTAGGGATGATATTCTCACGATCTACAAGTCTTTTTACCGCAATTCAGAATGGGTACAGGTTCTACCCAAAAATATTTTCCCGCAAACTAAGTGGGCTTTAGGCACAAATCTTTGTTATCTCGGTGTGGAAGTCGATGAACGCACAGGACGAGTGATTGTGGTTTCGGCGATCGATAATCTGATGAAAGGTCAAGCTGCCCAAGCCTTGCAATGCATGAATATCATGATGGGCTGGGAAGAATCTCTGGCTTTACCAAAGCTCACTTTCTATCCATAATTGAACAAGGGGCTTAAGAGCGTGTTTGAGGAATTTTCGATCCCCCCCAGCCCCCCTTAAAAAGGGGGGAGAATTAATTCTTCCCCCTTTTTAAGGGGGATTGAGGGGGATCAAGTAGAGCTTTTTGCTAAATCCCAAACTTCTCGAATACGTTCTTAAGCCCTTTGTTTTTTTAGAGAATCTTTGGAAAAATATGTCAACAACAGTTAGAGATTTGGGAGAACAAGGATTGCTGAAAATTTTTCGGCAATATTGTAGTGATGTTGTTGGCGATGATGCGGCGGCGATGGGGAGTACCTTGCCCGATTGCCAAATGGTTGTGACTACGGATATGTTAGTAGATGGCGTGCATTTTAGCGATCGCACGACTAGCCCCGAAGATGTCGGTTGGCGAGCCGCCGCCGTAAACTTATCAGATTTGGCAGCGATGGGCGCTCAGCCTTGGGGATTGGTAATGTCGGTAGGATTGTCACCTGACACAAAAATTGCTTGGATAGAAGGCGTATATCGTGGCTTTAGCGAATGTTTGCGAACTTATGGCACGGAATTAGTCGGCGGTGATACGGTGCGATCGCCTGTTTGTACTTTGGCTGTAACCGCTTTTGGGCAAGTCGCTAAACATCAATTAATTCAAAGGCATACGGCGCGAGTTGGTGATGCGATCGTGATGACGGGTTTGCATGGACTCTCGAAAGCTGGTTTAGAACTTCTCTTGAATGAGCAATTAGAAGAAAAATTACTAGTTTCAATTAAAATTGGTGATCAAGTTCTTTTAGAAAAACAGCTAATAAAAGCGATCTGTCGCTATCATCAGCGACCAATTCCCCGTTTCGATGCGATTAATCTTTTATATAAAATTTTTCAACAACAAAATTATTTAAGTGATTTTGTTGTTTCAGGAATGGATAGCAGTGATGGCTTAGCCGATGCGATCGCCCAAATTTGTCGCGCTAGTAATGTTGGCGCAAAAATCTATTGGGATAAGTTGCCAATTCCTGAAGTCGTGGAGATATTGGCAGGCGATCGCGCCTTAGACTGGGTTTTGTATGGCGGTGAAGATTTTGAATTAGTTTTATGTATGCCTTTTGAATTGGCAGAGCAGTTTGTGCGGCAATTATCTAGTGCGGTGATTATTGGTGAGATTATTGAAGGTAATCAAATTGATGGATTAGAAATGCGATCAACTTTTCAACATTTTGCGCTCAAAGACTAATTCGGGCTTGATGGATTTTTAATTGTACCCATGAAAATAATTGTGCCAGTTTGTCGATCGCTAATCGTAAAGAAGAATGGGCGATCAACAATCATTTGAAATGGAGTTTCTTCTGAAGGCATTGCCGAAGTTACCTTCATCTCAACCGAAGTAACTGCCGCCGCTTCTGTACCTTCTTCATTCACATCGACAAAAGTTTTATGCTTCACATCACCGATCGCTGCTTTAAATGTCGAGAGGTTGCTAAAATCTGCTTTGTCTGGATCGAAAGCGATCGCCATCCCCATATTTTGCAAAGCATTTTTAAGGCTGATTTCATATTCGATCTTAAAGCGTGGCAATTGAATCAAGCCTTGCTTATAGGTAAAATTTGTTGACCAATCTTGCCAATTTTTTGCCGTCAGTTGCTTCTGAAATTCTACTAAGCTAGATTCTGACTTCGGCAAGAAGACTTCCATACCGAATCGTCCAGAACCATAGGGAAGACTAATTGCTTGAAATGTCGGCGCATCATAATATCGATATCCACCCGATCTCGACATCGCGGGATGTTGGATTTTTGTGCCGTCGGCGATGGTGAAAGGCTGGGGTTTGGTGAGTGACTTCTCAAAGGGAGCTTCCCATTTACCTTTAAAATAAACGGCATTGATCAAAAAGAGCATACTATCGCGATCGATGCGATCGACGATTTTATCGATTTTGTCCTTGGTATTTTTCTTTACCCAAGCATTAATCGTGTTTACAGAATTAGGATCGGCAAAATCAAGATTCGTAATTTCAGCTCGATAGAATTCTTTTACTTTCTTCAAGAAATCCTGCTCGAACGTAATATCTTTTCGCGCCCAAAGAGAGTTAGCAATATTTAATTCCACATTTGTATCACCATTGGCTAGCAATTGTTGAATTGTGTGATTGAAGCTATTCACTTCATCGATTTTGATACCTTGCAATTCCAAAGCCTTAGCGATCGCCTGTTGAGTCTCGCCACTTGCGCCGTTATAGGTCATCGATAAGGCGATCGCTACACTCGAAGGGGAGATGAATATATTTTTATTAGCATCTTGTTTGGCAACGCGATCGAATAGCTTAAAGCCGAAGCTCGTATTTGCCTGAACTAAGCGATCGTCAAGTTTCACTTTGCGATTATTAGCGCGATTATTTGGCATTGGTTGAGGAGAAGCAGTGATATTAGTTGGTGATGGATTTGCAGTTGAGCCAATTGGTGAAGCTTGGGTATTGGCACTGTCTAGAGTTGTACATCCGATCAAAGCTAAAGCTAATAAACTAATAATTGTGGTTCGCTGAAAAATTTTCATACTGCTAAGTCTTGAGCTTTCTATGTCTTTATAGCCGTCGTCACTTGCTATTACCCAAAAGAAAGAGGTGGCGCGGAACGCCGCTTCTCTCTTTTGGCTTTTATGTCCTAACAAGATTGGCGACAGCTTTAGCTTAGGGCATAATTTGCGATCGCCGATCGCTGTTACATTTTCCGTAACTCATACAGCCTAAAAAAGCACCCCGTTGGGGTGCTTTTTTTATTCTCGCTCAGCTAGTCTAGCTTGCAGCAATGGCACATAATTGGTGTACACATGACCCAATCTAAATTCCTCATCGTCTAATACCTTCTGATGAAAAGGAATCGTCGTCGGTACGCCCGTAATCGCACATTCGCGTAACGCTCGCTTCATCCGTAAAATTGCGGCATTGCGATCGCTACCCCAAACGATCAATTTCGCAATCAGCGAATCATAATAGGGCGGAATCACATAATCGGTGTAAACGTGGGAATCCATCCGCACACCAGGTCCACCAGGAGGCAAATAACCGCTAATGCGACCTGGATTCGGACGAAAATTATGATCGGGATCTTCAGCATTGATTCGACATTCGATCGCATGACCACGAATCTCAATTTCTTTTTGTTGGTATCGCAGCTTTTCGCCTTGAGCAACCCGTAACTGTTCGGCGATCAGGTCAATGCCTGTGATCATTTCGGTTACAGGATGTTCAACTTGGATGCGAGTATTCATTTCCATGAAATAAAACTTGCCAAACTTGTCCAGCAGAAATTCGACCGTACCGACACCAAGATAATTAATTGCCTTGGCAGCTTTTACGGCAGCATCACCCATTTTTTCGCGCAATTTGGGATTTACGGCACTACTAGGCGCTTCTTCGAGCAGTTTTTGATGACGGCGCTGGATCGAACAGTCGCGCTCGCCCAAATGGATCACATTGCCATGTGCGTCCGCCAAAATTTGAACTTCAATATGGCGCGGTTCTTCAATCACTTTTTCTAAGTAAACCCCACCATTGCCAAAGGCGGCTTCGGCCTCACCTTGTGCGGCTCGCAGTAAGCGCAGTAAATCATTAGGATCGGTAACTAGACGCATTCCCCGACCGCCGCCACCTGCGGTTGCTTTGACCATGACAGGATAGCCAATATCGTTGGCAATTTTAATTGCTTGCTCTTCTGACTCGATTAAGCCTTCACTACCAGGAATCGTGGGTACACCTGCTTTTTGCATCGTCTTTTTGGCGGTGGACTTATCTCCCATTGAGCGGATCGAGCTAGGACTAGGCCCGACAAATAGGATTTTATGATCGGCGCAGATTTCGGCAAATCTAGCATTTTCCGACAAAAATCCATAGCCAGGATGAATGGCGGTGGCGTTATGGGTAATCGCCGCCGAAATGATATTGGGAATATTCAGATAGCTTTTGCTGCTGGGTGAATCGCCGATGCAGACAGCTTCGTGGGCTAGTTGCACATGCAATGAGTTGCGATCAATATCAGAATAAACCGCAACGGTGGGGATTCCTAATTCTTCGCAAGTCCGAATAATACGGAGGGCAATTTCACCACGATTGGCAATTAGTAGTTTGGCGATTGGAGCCATGTTTAAAATTCTTAGTTATCCGCTTGTTGATCTAGTTTATCGCTAGGAGGCTCGTATAGAGGCTCAAAGAAAGTAGAAATAAAGCAAAAATAAAATAAAATTATGGCTCTCCCAGATTTGATTAACCTGTAAATCAGATCTAAGAGAGCCATATTTGTATTGTAAGCGCTTGCATCTGAATCTAAATTGCCGCTGATTTCAAATTAATGCTCTTAAAATTAGCGCTTTAAAGCCGCAATATCTTGATGGGAATTATTGCTGCGTGGTTGAGCAAAAGGAGTGAGACGAACGGCGATCGGTTTAATTTTTCGCGGTTCTGAGGGCAAACCAGGAGCATAGGACTCTAGTACATGTCCACTGCGGGTACAAGTTACCAATAGGTAGTCACATTCTTCGCATTGGGTCTTGACTTGAGCAAGATAAGAGAGGTGATGGCGCTCAGCGATCGCACCACAATTAGGGCAACGTATGGCTTCAATCATTTTGGTAAATCCTTGGTATATAGATAGATTTAAAATAAGTGTCGATAAAAGAAATCAAGAAAACTGATTTATTTAAGATATTTGATGAACTTAGAAGTAGTACATCATATTTCTCGATTATTCGGCATTTGTTATGGATTCATCACAAAAGAGATTTAAATCTTTTGTTGTCTGAAGATTCAATGTGGCTTGCTGAAAGTATTTCTAAAGGAATAGTTATAAAAAATTATGTATTTTTTGGAATTTAGTTTCAGACAAGTGTGTGTGAGATAAACTTTTGAAATCGATTTTAAATATGCAACGATTATAGTCGAAAAAGATAGGGATCATTGCTATGTGAGCGATCCCCATCTTGAAAATGACAAGAATTAATTACTAAATCCTGTTTAGCTGTAAGAACTTGATTAATTATTAAAAAATAATTAAAGCTTGATATCTAATATGAAATCTGTATAAATCTTTACAAAAGTTTTATGCTTAAAAAATATTAATATTTTTAAAGAAAAATTGATTTTTATGTATTTTATCTAAAAGTTGGAATATGGCTGTCGCCAAGTGTGTCAGGACATAAAACCCGAAA
>JBBRQX010000163.1:0-6428 GCA_038225745.1 Pseudanabaenales cyanobacterium
CGGGCAGACGATCCTCAATCGAGAAACCCGCATGACCCGATTGTTCTGTGCCTTCGTCTTTGCCTTTGCCGCGCATTTGGAAGTCACGTTCGGCAATAAAAAAGCCATCCTGCGACTGTTCCAGAACCTGTAGACGTTCTTGGGATGTTTGTGATTTAGAACCACTCAATAATAGGCAATAGGACTGAGCCGCGCCACGTCCGACTCTGCCGCGTAATTGGTGAAGCTGAGCGAGTCCAAAACGCTCGGCATGTTCAATCAGCATTACCGAAGCATTAGGAATATCCACACCAACTTCAATCACAGTTGTCGCCACTAAGATTTGCGTCTCACCTCTGCGGAAAGTGCTAATCGCTCCATCTTTTTCAGCAGAAGACATTTGACCATGCAACAAACCAATTTGAAAGTGTGGAAAAACCACATTTTGGAGATGCTCACGCTCTTGGGTCGCCGCTTTGATATCTTCCAACTTTTCTGATTCTTCGACTAAAGGAAAGACAATATAAACCTGACGACTTTGAGCGATTTCACGGCGAATTAATTCGTAAGCATCTTTGCGCTGTGAAGGTCTTAACAAAACAGTTTGAATCGGTTTACGTCCAGGCGGAAGTTCATCAATGATGCTAACTTCGATTTCAGAATTAGTTAAATACAATGTACGCGGAATTGGCGTGGCGGTCATGATCAGCACATGGGGATCTTTCCCTTTTTGCAAAAGCCGCGATCGCTGATCTCTACCAAAACGATGCTGTTCATCGATTACCGCTAGTCCTAATCGTGCAAAATTTACGCCATCCTGAATTAAGGCATGGGTTCCAATTACTAACGGCAATTCTCCTGTTCCTAATTGTCGTAAAATTTCGCGCCGTTTAGCAGTTTTCGTGGAACCAGTCAAGATTTCTACAGGTAGATTTAATTGCATGAACCATTCCACAATCTTGCGATAATGCTGCTCGGTCAGAACTTCAGTCGGAGCCATCAGCGCCGTTTGATAGCCCGCCTCAATCGCCGTCAATAACGCATACACCGCCACAATCGTTTTACCCGAACCGACATCACCCTGCACGAGACGATTCATCGGCGTTTGTCCTTGCAGGTCAGCCCGAATTTCGGCAACTACTCGTTTTTGAGCATTGGTTAATTCAAAGGGAAGAAGTTTTTCGAGTTGGGCGATCGCTTGACTCTTCGGGACAAAATGAATTGCTTTTTGTTGTTGACGGCGATAGAGAGAGACAAGTCGGCGATAAAAATATTTATCGAAGGTCAGCCTGATGACCGCTTGCTCTAAACTTTCGCTGGTATCGGGATAATGGACTTGGGCGATCGCCTTGGGCAAATCCATCATTTTATAATCACTCAAGAAGCGATCGGGCATCGGATCGGCAAGTTGGGAAACGGCGGGTAAACATTGGGCAACAAGGCGACGAATTGCTTCGGGCGTAATTCCTTCTGTAAGCGGATAGACTGGAACAACCCGCCCAACGGTTTTCGATTGAATTGTATCTTGAGTATGTTCAAGAACTTCCACTTCATAATTTTCTAAAGTCAGCCCATATTTACTCTGTTTGACTACACCCGAAGCTGCCACTGTGCAGCCTTGTGGATAGAGCTTTTTCTGCGATTCTTGCCAACCCCGATTGGAATAGCGCTTACCAGTCCAAAAGCGACTGAGTTTAATCTGTCCTGTATGGTCACGCAGAATAATTTCGACAATCGTGAGATTAGGATTTTTGGGACTGGTAAAACATCCAAATCGCTTAATTGTGCCGATAATTGTAACCGTATCGCCATCCTTGAGATCGCGGATGGGAATTTGACGAGCATAGTCAATATGATCGCGGGGGTAGTAACTCAACACATCGCGCACTGTATGTAGATCGAGCAGCTTAAATCTCGTTGCCATAGATGAGCCAACACCTTCAACATCTTTTAACTCGGTGTCGGGTGTGATCTTCTTGGTAGATTTTGGCTCTGTTAATGCGATCGCCTCAGTTTTTGGTTTCTTCTGTGGTTTATTTTGATTTGAAACAGCGCTAGTTTCCGTAATCTCGCGGCGGCGAACTTCATATAATAATCGCCGCGTCTCGACAATAAGATGCTGTCGGCGCGTCAGGGGCAAATCGTTATATTGAGCATATTGATTGGCAAGTGTATTAGCTTGCAGGCGATCGCTTGTTCCCCATTCTTCAGGCAAATCTTCTCGCAAGCTCACATTTAGAAAATCCGCAAACAAAAATTGCTTTCCCTGCAAATTGGAAAAGCCTTTGTCAGCCTCGACACTCAAGGCTTGTTGTAAACGATTTATATCAAGTGGCACGGATTAGATTTTATGCAATAGGTTCATGCTATACGATGATCAACGCGATCGCCTTGGCATTATCGCGATAAAGCGTTAAAAAACTGTTGCAAGCGTCCCAAAAATGAACCTGACTGCTTGCCTGTTTTTTCGCGAAATAGGCGATCAATATCGTCACTCGATGGGCGTTGAGTTACCTCCGCCATCGGTTGCATCCCATCTTCAGTTTCTTGCCACACTTGCCATGTTTGTGGATAGCAGCGCCATAATGCGCCAAGTTCTAGAGGCTTGATGTAATAGGCTGTCTCGAAGGTACTTAAAAAGCGATCGCGCATTTGTCTGGCTGCTAGCCCTAAACCCACTTCGCTATTTTCAAGACGCGGATTGATCATCACAAAGGGGCGATCGCCAGCTAGCTGTACTAGCTTCTCCACTTGTTCGACTTCGACTGAGGTTGGCTCGATTAATAAAAACGCTTGATCCTCTTCACGAATGGCCCTGCGACCCTCGTTGACACCGCGCACAGATACATCAAGATCTGCCCACTCACGTTTGGCAAGAGCCGCCGCCCCTGCGTCAGAAAAAATGGCTTGCCATGCTTTGCCATAGCGTTGATTAAAACTCGCCGCAAATTCATAGGCGATCGGCAACGCTTTTAGTTCAGGAAATCGCAGATCGGCGAGTACGCGGGTAGCTCCGTCAGCGATCGCCTGATGTGTGGCAGCGATCGCCTGTTCGGTGGCATCTTCTAAATTGTCAGGTAGTAAGACTGGTTTAGCTAATTGAGTCATAAGGGGATAATTAAAAAAGGCTACGCAAAATCATATTTTAGTAAATTTTTATCATAACTATTGTTGGAATATAGCTGGTGCATTTACCCGAAATGGCTGTGCGCCTAGAGATGTTGGGTCGATTGTCCAAACTTGTTGTTGGGTACTATACTCAGCAATTTGTTGATTGCGGCGGTTGTGTAGGTGGACATTAAAATTTTGCCTTTGGGCTTCAGTGCCTAGCTTAAATAAGAAACTAAAACGCTGTAAATAATCAGAGGCGATCCATCTATTTATATTAATCGTGACGATCGCCTGTTTTGTATCAGAATTGATCGCAATATTTTCTACCCACCCTTCTTGTAATCTTTGCGTTTTCCACCAGAGGCTCGGCTCGACTGGCGATTGGGGGATAACTGTGTCCCCTGCGATCGCCTGATTTGCCATTGAAAACGAGGCGATCGCGCCAATACTTAGCGCTAATAAAACATGATTAACAATCAGCTTGTCAGCCATTCTTGAACCTCTTACTAACAAATTTTTGAGGATAGGCAGTACTTCGCCAAATTCTTAGACTCATAGGTTTTCGGAAAAGTTGCACTTTTAAAGATTATATAGCTGTCGTCACAAAGCAAAGCCCGAAAATTGAAGGCGGCGCGGAGCGCCGCCTTCAATTTTCAGATTAACATACTTGTCGGCAGCTATAATCGCTTAAGCAAAGGCAAGAGAGTATAAACTTTGTGATTATCAAATAGGAGTAATATCATGCCAGTTGTGGCAGTGATCGACTACGACATGGGTAATTTGCACTCGGTCTGCAAAGGATTAGAGCTAACAGGCGCAACCCCCATTGTCACCAACGATCCCCAAGAATTAGCCGCCGCCGATGGCATTGTGTTGCCAGGTGTGGGGTCATTCGATCCTGCAATGCAGAAATTGCGAGCGACTAATCTAGAGCAACCCATCCATGATGCGATCGCCTCTGGCAAGCCATTTTTAGGAATTTGCTTAGGGATGCAAATATTATTTGAGAGCAGCGAAGAGGGGCAAGAAATTGGCTTAGGAATTATCAAAGGTATGGTTAAGCGGTTTACACATGAGCCAAACTTGACGATCCCGCATATGGGTTGGAATCAGCTAGAACTGACTCAAACTAATTGCCAACTTTGGCAAGACTTAGGCGCTAATCCTTGGATGTATTTTGTGCATTCCTATTACACTGCACCCGTTGATAGCTCGGTCACTGCCGCCACGACAACCCATGGCAGTCAAACCGTGACCGTCGCGATCGCCAGAGATAACGTGATGGCTGTGCAATTTCACCCAGAAAAATCATCCACTGACGGGATACATTTGCTGTCAAACTTCGTCAGAATGATCAGCGCGTAGCATAATAGTAAAGTCTTGTGAGATTTATGAAGATCCAAATGATCAAAAAACTGGGTATTGTTTCTTGTCTAGCTATAGCTTGCGCTGTAGTTTCGCCATCTGTAGTTCGCGCCCAATCTAATGCAGGATTTATTCTATTTGGCGGTGTAAAAGATAGCGCACTTGATTATTGTCTTGACAGTGGCAGCAGTGGGCGTAGCGATCGCTATTACCTAGAAGTAAAACCACAGAAGTTTAAAGTTTCCGAAGTTATCATCACCTATCCTGATCATTTCACAGGTAGCTTCGATACATCGGACATCAAACTGCGTGTAACCGATCAATGCCGTGGGGGTAAAGACTTAGAGATTGAGTCCGCAACTTGGGATAAGGAAACTCGTCGCGTTACGATAATTCCCAAAGAAGCAATTCCCTCAAAGACAGCGCTGAGAGCAGTCCTATCCAATGTGCGAAACCCTGATTATAGCGGTTTCTATCAGTTTGATGGCAGAGTCATGCGTGCTGATATCCCCGTACCTGTTTATGTTGGCTCATGGGTAATTACCATCGACTAATAATGATAAAGGCTCGCTTAGCGAGCCTTTATTGTTAAGTAGCTATACCGCGTCTAGGATGAAATCCGTAATTTTTATAGAGGGTCGCAGGGCGAAGCCCCGCTTCGGTTTTTTCTTTTTGTCAATGTCGAAAACTTCGGTTTTCGACATTGACAGGGTATATTAACTTTTTTTATATTTTTTTTAATGAATATTCTGATTAGTAATGATGATGGCATTTATGCTCCAGGGGTAAGAGCGCTAGCTGAAGCTCTTAGTGATACTGAGCATCGGATTACAGTGGTATGCCCAGATCGCGAGCGATCGGCAACAGGACATGCGCTCACTTTGCAAGAACCTTTACGGGTCGAGCAAATTTCTGGTGTGTATCCATCAAATATTGAAGCTTGGGCTTGTTCGGGAACACCTTCGGATACGGTGAAATTAGCGCTTGATGCACTATTAGGCGATCGCCCCGATCTAGTCTTATCAGGCATTAATCGCGGGGCGAATTTAGGAACGGATGTCTTATACTCTGGCACGGTGTCAGCAGCGATGGAAGGGGTTTTAGAAGATATACCAAGTATTGCCTTTAGTCTCACTAGTTTCTCGCATCTAGACTTTAGCGCTGCCGCTAATTTTGCTAAGAAAATGGTTAACGCGATCGCGGCTTACCCTCTTGAAGAAGCAATCTTGCTAAATGTGAATATTCCCGCTATTCCAGAAGCAGATATTTGTGGTGCTGTCGTTACTCGATTAGGAATTCGCCGCTATAAAGATCTATTTGAAAAGCGCATTGATCCGCGTGGCAAAATTTACTATTGGCTATCAGGTGTCGTGGTTGAGGAAGAAGCGGCAGCAGATACGGATATCCAAGCAATCAGAGATAATTACATTACGATTACGCCGCTTAAGTATGATTTGACTCTGGCAACTGCGATGCCATTTTTGCAAACATGGACAGAAAAATCAACTACTTTGTCAGCGTTTACGGGGTGATTAGGAACGACTTCGTGCTGATCGACTTGCGGCGCATTTGAGGATGAGTTTCACAGTCAGTATTGTGCAACACAAAGTCTCATAAATTTAAAGCTTGACAAACAAGAAAAAAGCGAGAATAATACATGCGAGCTTACTACTCGTTGTTTGGTTTTCTTGTGGTGTTAAGGAGTTTATTTAGATGGCTGTGAAATTTTGCCGAGAAAAACAAGACGCACGTTTGCGATGGCTCATGCTAGCGGCGGCTTCTACCTTGTTTAGTAATGCTGCCTATGCAGAAACCACGACTACTCAAGCTAATTCAAGTTTTAAAAATGAGGCCAGTCTGATTCAGGCGATCGGCAACGATCCGATGGTTTTTATTCCTGCAAAGGAGAGCAAACCCGCAACAGGCGAATCAGCAATTATTCAACAGATCAACAAAGAACAGGTTGTTCGTCC
>JBBRQX010000164.1:0-6316 GCA_038225745.1 Pseudanabaenales cyanobacterium
CATTGGCAAAAGTCATGGTACATTGGGACTTTTTTTTGGGGTGATGGTAATGGTACGCGCCTTTGAACCAACTAAGATCTTTGCGTATCTTGCTACCCAAATGGTGATTTTTGCTAAAGGAAGAGGCGATCGCCTGTTGTTAGGGATTGTTGCTATTACCACACCCATCTGCGCCGTTTTACCCAATGCGACAACCGTGATGTTGCTTGCACCGCTCATTCCACCGATAGCTGAAGAAATCGGCGTAGATTTTGTGCCGTTGCTAATTTTGATGGTATTTGTGGCAAATAGCTCAGGTTTATTGACTATCATTGGCGATCCCGCAACTTTTATTGTCGGTGATGCAATCAATATGAGTTTTGTGGATTATTTGCTAAAACTTAGTCTCGGTGGGGCGATCGCCGTGGGCGTAATTGTTGCGACGCTGCCATTTCTATTTCGTAAAATCTGGGTTAAAAAGCTCGAAAATCTTGATCGCCTTCCCCATCCCACAATCAATCATCCCCGCACACTGCTCGTTGGTGCAGTTATCGCCGCCTTTGTGTTGATATTTTTTGTAATTGGCGAAATGCTACCGATTCCTGTATCACCAGCAACTGTTGCCTTACTAGGAGCCGCACTCTCTCTAATGCTATCGCATCACAGTAAAATCGCCTCCGTACAAAGTATTTTGCGAGATGTAGATTGGAGTACATTGATTTTCTTCATGTGTATTTTTGTGCTAATTGGTGGACTCGAAAAAACTGGTGCGATCGCGAGTATGTCAGGATTTCTTGCCGTGATTTTAGGTAAAAATATTGCGCTTGGTTCGATTACGCTACTCTTTTCGGTGGGATTAATCTCCAGTGTTGTGCCGAATATTCCCCTCGTTGTGGCGATGGTTCCCTTACTCAAGCAATATGTCGTAAATGTTGGCTTAGCTGGCTCTGAGATTATCTCTCCCGACTTTGCAGGGCAGTTGCCAGAGACCGTTTTACCTCTATTTTACGCGATGATGTATGGCGCGACCCTTGGTGGCAATGGAACTCTAGTCGGTGCTTCTGCAAATATTGTTGCCGCAGGTGTAGCGGAGCAGTATGGGCGACGGATTTCGTTTAGGACTTTCTTGCGCTATGGCCTTCCTGTAATGATTTTGCAGCTTATAGTTGCGGCGATTTATGTCGCCTTACGCTTTTTGATTTTTTAAGTTTTCTCAAGGCTTCGGTATTTCCCAAATATTAACATTTTTATCTTGGCTGCTACTAATCAATTTAAGATTGTCTGGAGTAATCACTAGAGAAGTGACCAGATCCGTATGACCAATTAGATTCAAGATTGAAGATCTAGTTTGGAGATTCCATAAACGGATGGAATTAGGACTATCTTTGCTACCACTCACTAAATATTTTCCATCGCTAGTAATCGCGATCGCGCTGATCGCCTCCTCATGCCCACTCAGCGTAAATACTTGCTTACCTGAAGTCATATCCCAAACCCGAATCACTTTATCTGCCCCACCACTAATCACCTGCTTCCCGTTAGGAGTGACCAATACGCAAGTGACTCCAGCTAGAGAACCTGTCAATGTTTTCAAAGTTTCGCCTGTCTTGATATCCCAAATTCGTAGAGTTTTGTCGCGACTAGCGCTGACAACTTGCTTACCATCGGGCGAAATCGCCACACCCCAAATTTTATCGGTATGTCCTTTTAGGGATCGCAGCAACTTACCTGTCGAGATTTGCCAAAGATTGACAGTATTGTCATAGCTACCACTGACTAGCAGATTGATCGCAGGGGCGATCGCCAAATTATTAACCAGATTAGTGTGACCACTCAAGGTTTTGACCACTTGCCCCGATGCGATATCAATGATTTTGATATTTTTATCTTGCCCTGCGGTAATGAGCTGGCGATCGGATAAAAAGACTACTGCTTTTACCCATCCCCCTTGATCTTTGATTTCCTTAGTTGGGTTAGCATTATCTCCTGCCAATTCCCAAAGCTTGACAGTTCCGTCATCACTCGCACTAGCGATCGTCTTACCATCAGGACTCAGCGCCACGCTTTGAATTGTATCGGTATGCCCTTGCAAAAATTTACTCGGATTCAAACGTTTTTGCTGAAATACTGGTAGTTGAATACTGATTTCTTCAAAATTACCGATCGCCGAAACCTTGATCGCTGTACCAATACCCAATCCCACAAAGGCGGCAACGATCACAGATACAGTCAACAATATTGGCGAAGTCGGCTTGCGGGTTGAGTCTTTGATCGCTTGTTTAATTGATTTACGCTTGGCGTTGGTCTTGCCAATGGGCGCGAGTTTATCAATTTTTTCAATTTCTTTGAGAATCTTTAAAATCGATTCACAATTAATCGGGCGATCGCTAGGCTTCCGTGCCGTCATCACATCAATTAAGTCCGCAAATTCTTCAGAAATATCCGAAGCGTGCGATCGCCACTCAAACAGATCGCGATCGGGATTGTAAGTATCAAGGGGATATTTGCCTGTCACTAAATGGATCATCGTGCAGCCAAGGGCATAAAAATCCGACTGCGGTACGGCAAAACCTTTTTCTTGCTCGGGCGGAGTGTAGCCAACCGAACAAATACTCGTAACTCCCTGCACACCGCCAATCTTGGCGAGATAAGTATGTGTGGCTTCGCGAGCAGTACCAAAATCAATTAAAACTAACTGCCCCGAAGGCGACAACATAATATTTGCGGGCTTAATATCACGATGCAAATATCGGTTGAGATGAACCAGCGCCAGAATATCCACCAATTGCCGTAGCCACGCGATCGCCCGTTTTTGCGCGATCGGCTGGCGATCGCGTTGATTGATCCATTGTTCGAGATTCGGCCCCTCGATTTTTTGCATGATAATCCCATGTAACATCGTCCCGTTTTCAAGATCGTGATGCACATAGTTTTCAATCTTTGGTATTCCCGCATGTTCGATCTGTCCTAATACATAAGCCTCTTGCTGAAACAAAGACACCGCCTTGCTATCTTCATTCAAATCTTGCTTAAGAACCTTCAGGATTTTTGTTTTGCCTGCGGGATCAGTTGCTTCATATATCACCCCAAAACCACCAGCATCGCTTAATAATCTGGTGACTGTATAAACGTCATCAATCAATAATTCGGAGCCACATCCTTGACAAGTTGGATAATTGTCATTATCAGGATGATCGGGAATCGGACAAGTGGGATTAATGCATAGACGCATGGTCTTTATTAAATAGCTTTCACTAAGTACCAGTCTAGACTTAATATATCGCTAGAGCCGTCATAAACCCAAAAAGATAAAGGCGGCGCTTAGCGCCGCCTTTATCTTTTTGGGTTTGATTTGTCAAATATCGCTAGTGCAGTCAATTAATTCATGATCGAATACATCACCACACTTTTCATTAACGCAGCCATCTTCGCGCTGTTTAGCTTAGGGCTAAATCTGCAATGGGGATTTGCAGGATTAGTTAACTTTGGTCATGTCGCGTTTATGACGGTCGGAGCATATACAACGGTATTGCTGACTCTCAATGGTGTCCCTTGGTTCTTCGCTTTTTTAATAGCATCGGCGATCGCAGGTTTACTCGGCATTATTATCGGTAGCACCGCCTTAAAACTGCGCGAAGACTATTTGGGGATCGTTACCATTGGCGTGTCGGAGATGGTGCGGCTATTTGTCAATAATGAAGAGTGGCTCACCAAAGGCACAAGGGGCGTACAGGATTTTCCGCTTCCTTTAGTAAATCTAGTCTCGCGTCAATATTATTCCTTTGTGCTAGCTGCCCTATTACTTGCTGTCGTTGCGGTGGTGTATTGGCGATTAGAGTGGTTAGTGCGATCGCCTTGGGGACGAGTGCTAAAGGCAATTCGTGAAGATGAAGAAGTAGTGAAAGCGCTTGGCAAAAATGTATTTTGGTATAAACTCCAAGCTTTTGCGATCGGCGGTGCGATCGGCGGAATGGCAGGATCGTTCTATGCTTGGCAATTAACCACTGTCTATCCCGATAATTTTGTTCCCCTGATTACATTCCAAGCATGGACAATCATCGCGATCGGCGGCGCAGGCAATAATCTGGGCGTAATCCTCGGCGCAGCAATATTTCAGTTTTATAATGCTCTACCGCGATTTCTACCCGAACAAATTCGCGCCGATGGCGGCAGATTTGAAGCAATTCAATTAATGCTGATCGGTGTTACTTTAATCTTGCTAATGGTCTGGCAACCACAAGGGATTTTAGGAAATAAAAAAGAATTAACTTTAAACCGTTAAAAAAGATAGGGCGCAAAGCGCCCTATCTTTTTTAATATTTGGGAACTGAAGAATCGATTTGTTCACTCCATGCATTAATGCCGCCCTGCACATTGATTCCGTCAATACCAGCTTGCTTAAGAATGCCCAAAGCCTTCATTGATCGCCCACCCATTTTGCAATGAGCAATGAGCTTATGACCATTGAGTAAAGCCCTGACTTTCTCCACACCATTACCATTTTCAATCTCTGGTAAAGGCACTAGCACCGTGTTAGGGATCTTACCAATTTCCCATTCATTGGGATTACGCACATCGATAATCACGTAATCTGATGCACCAGAATCAATGATTTCTTTGAGTTCTGTAACGGTAATTTCGGCGATCGCTTGTTGTGCTTCCATTTCAGTTTGTTTTTGTTGAGGAATACCGCAGAACATCTGATAATCGATCAATTCTTCGATTACAGGACGGACTGGGTTAGGGCGAAGTTTTAATTCGCGGAAGGTCATCTTGAGGGCATCGTAAAGCAACAAACGTCCGCTCAGAGTATTTCCCTGCCCAAGAATAATCTTCACGGTTTCAGTTGCTTGAATCACCCCAATAATTCCGGGAAGAATACCCAAAACGCCGCCTTCAGCGCAAGATGGAACTAGCCCTGGTGGTGGTGGCTCTGGATAGAGGTCGCGATAGTTGGGGCCACCCTCATAATTGAAGACAGTCGCCTGTCCTTCAAAACGGTAGATTGAACCGTAGACGTTGGGCTTATTTAGCAACACACAGGCATCGTTGACCAGATAGCGCGTGGGGAAGTTATCCGTGCCATCGACAACGATGTCGTAGGGAGCGATAATTTCTAGCGCATTGACTGAAGATAAATGGGTATTGTATAGATCAATTTGACAATGGGGATTTATTTCTAAAATCCGCGCTTTTGCCGATTCGATTTTGGGTTTACCAACGGAGCTAGTGCCATGAATAATTTGACGCTGAAGATTGGAGGTATCCACCACATCAAAGTCTACGATGCCAATGCGTCCGACACCTGCGGCGGCGAGATATAACAACAAAGGTGAACCTAATCCGCCAGTACCGATGCAGAGTACGCTGGCAGCTTTGAGACGCTTTTGTCCTTCTACGCCAACTTCAGGCAAGATCAGGTGACGCGAGTAGCGCTCGTAGTCATCTTGGGTGAGTTGAATTGTATTTAGATCTGGGTTGAGCATGATTTAGATGAATCGCACTTTGCTTGCGTAGGCGATCTAATTAAGGCGATCGCCTTTGCTGATTTGGCGCGTTTTTGTATATTTCTATTGTAGTTTCCTAGTCTACGCTTTAATGCAATGTTGTATCTTTATTTCAGTTAGCTTAACTGCTATAACTACGATCTAATATTTACAAGAAATCACAAAAAATTAAAGCGGGCCTGAATCCACGCATTAACAAGGAGCTTATGGAAATCCCTTACATCTACTACATCCCCATCTACCCCGATGATGATACTTCCGAAACTCTTATGCACCTATTTATCGGTCAACCCGGTTTAGATACAGAGATTTTGAGTGTTCTCGAAACTCTTGACGATCGCGAACATAAGGGTGAAGCGGTTGATTATGTCCGTGAGCTTGAAGATAAATGCGGTTTAAAGCGAGTTTCGGTTAGGTATTTGCCGCGCAAACGCGATCACGCCGTACCAATCATGAGTTAAAAATCCACAAAGAACAAGGGACTTAAGCCCCTTGCTTGTAATAAATCGTAAAAAGTAGGACGGTGCTTTGCACCGTCCTACTTTTTTACGATTTATAGTGATATCCCCACTTCGGTTAATTTCTGTAAAGCTTGGCTAGCCTGTAAAATTAGAATAGATGTAAGTAAACCAGAGCATTAGTCATGGCATTTTTCGATTCTGAGATCGTTCAAGATGAAGCCCGTAATCTATTTCAAGATTATCAAGCACTAACTCAGCTTGGCGGTAGTTATGGCAAGTTTGATCGCGAAGGCAAAGTTCTATTTATCGAAAAAATGGAAGAAATGATGGATCGTTATAAAATTTTTATGAAGCGATTTGAGCTATCCG
>JBBRQX010000165.1:0-6269 GCA_038225745.1 Pseudanabaenales cyanobacterium
AACTATGTGAAGTAAATATGGACTGAATGATTTTCATTAATCCGATTAGTTCGATTTTTGACTATTCTACCTATGCACTGATGTTGTTTGTGTTTGGAGCCAATTCTAGAGAACATCAAGCTCTGTTTCAAACAGGTTGGTTTGTGGAAGGTTTGATGACGCAAACGCTTGTCGTTCATGTCATTCGCACGGCTAAAGTTCCTTTCTTTCAGAGTCGAGCTTCTGTGCTGATGTTAGCGATTACCGCTACAGTGATGGGAGTGGGGATATATTTACCATTTCCGCCATTGGCGATTAGATTGCATACCAAAGTAACAATAAAACTCAAAAAGCTGTGGCGATCGCCACAGCTTTTTGAGTTTTATAACTGTCGCTATCTGTATTAAAGCAAAATAAAATCCCAAAAATGGAAGGCGGCGCTCCGCGCCGCCATCCAGTTTTGGGATTGGTGTCCTAACATGCTTAGAAGTTGTAGGCAATTCCAAGCAATATACCTAAATCAGTTTGATTAAAAAATGTCAGATTAGCCGCCACATTAACGGTGAAAGTGCGCGAAATTGGAATGTCAACTCCAGCAGTAATTAAGCCGCCAATCGTTGAATCAGTTCCAGTCCTAAATCCAATCCCTCCACCTAGATAAGGAGCCAGAATAAGGTCTGGGGTAAGAAATGATTGAGGAGCGAAATCATAGGTAAATGGGATCAAAACCGTAGCAAAATTGTTGAGTAATAAAACACTGGGTCTTAGTGAAAATGAGTTGTTTAGTCCAATTTTGCTAAAAATTGCAAAATCAGCTCTACTGCCAAAGCTTCCACCTACTCCTAAATAGCTAGGGCCACCACGAGTAGCCCTAAACCCAAGCGTTTCATCATTTTGGGCAATGGTTACTTGCGCTAGTTGGCTAGCCTTACCTAATTTAGGCATAGCGGAAATAGACGCAATTCGATTGTTGGTGTTGCTACTTATTGGTATAGTTTCAGCGAGTTCAACAGGTTCACCAAGGGAGACTTCTTGCGGGATCATCAATGGATGATCGTCAATTTCGCCATTTGTCTGTAAATTTCTATGGTTAATAGACAGAGAGCTCTTCTTGTCTACCGATCGCACTTCAGAATACCGATCTTGCTTAGAGAGAGTTGATTCATCTCGGATCGCACTTGGTGAAGTTGTCGCTCTTTCTGTCACCTTTTCAGAAAAATCAACTTCAGAATTTTTCTCCACTAGCTTTTCATTGTCTGCGATCGCGTTAGCCATCACTGGCATGGCAAAGCCTGAGCCAAAAATGGCGAGATAAAAACATAGCGTAATTCTTTCTTTAGTATTAAATTTCATCACGGTTACTCCAATTTTTCTGTCTATCATGCGAAATCGCTAGATTCATTTATATAGAAAAGGGACTGAACACATTTCTTCTAAGTAAATGGGCAAAAGGAACCTTAAAGCCCAAATATCTGTGGCGCACGCGCAGCGTGTGCCACAGATATTTGGGTTTTACCCTTTCTTCTCTGGAGTGGGGGTCGCAACTTTCGCGGCAACATCAACGCTCTTAACACCCTTGATTTGCATTGCTAAGGACTTGATTTTGTCGAGTTGATCCACGGTGGGGACACTTCCAGATACGACCACTCCTCCGTCTTTAGCCGCAATTGCCAAACTTGAATTGGGAATATTAGCTTCTAATTTGGAGCGAACTTCACTGGCAAGATCACTGTTGGCGCGATCGCTATCGCCGCCAGTGACGTTGTTGCGTTGCTCACGAGCACGAATATCAGAGTCAAGTTGATCTTTGCGAACTTTACTAGCTGCGTCGTTTTGATTAGTTTGAGCAGTTTTAGCTGTCGGAGCTTCGACTGTTTTATCAGTTGGATTTGGCGAATTGTCGCTGGTCTTGGCAATATCACCGCAAGCGGTAGTGAGTAGAACAAAGCTACTGAGAACTAATGTTGCAATCTGTTTCATAGATTTATATCCTTGGCTAATTCAAGTTTTTATATAGCAACCATGGGTTCGCGATAATTTCGTGGAGATGGCGCATCATAGACTCCCCAATCTCGAATTCCCTTATTCTTCAGAATCTCTTCAGCATGAAGGATTTCTGCATCTGTACCATCTACGATGACAAGATAGCCGCCGTTTACAACATGATCGTGATAGACCTTTGCCTGTTCTTCAGGAATTCCTAGCCCCACAAGTCCGCCTACCAAACCACCAGCTACTGCCCCGATCGCACCGCCAGCGAATGTGGTGGCGATCGCAGTTGCGGTAGCACCTGCCAACATAATTGGTCCAATTCCGGGGATAGCTAAAGTCCCCAATCCAACCAGCAACCCAGTAATGCCACCGATGGTTCCGCCAGTTGCAGCACCAGTCACGGCTCCTTTGTCGGCTTGGTTACTTTCGTTGAGGTCTTGGACTTGAGTATCACCAATGCGATCGCTATCTTTTAGGCGATCGCTATCTTTCGCGATGATTGATACTTGGTTCATTGGGAATTGAGCTTCACGGAGTTGATTGAGGGCAGTTTCTGCCTCTTTGTGGCTAGAGAATATTCCCACAGCGCGTCTATTACTTGTTCCAGTCATTTTCTTTCTCCTAAAGCAACTATTTATTAAGTAGAAAACCCGAAACTCAAAAAAGCTGTAATGTGGGCTGTGCGTGCGCCAAAGCTTTTTTGATTTTAAAGTTTCTTTTACCTACTTACTTAATTTGACTGACGAGTGGGGCATTTTTTGAATGAGTTGATTGAATTGATTAACTTCTTAACAAAATGTAAGGAAGAGTAGAAAAGTTCACTAAATTTTATGAAATATTCTCAAGCTTTCATCTCTAGACATTTCCCAAAAAGATAGGAGAAATTGCGACCTTTCTATCGTTAAGTTTTGACAATTAATTATACAAAACATACATTTCCATCAATTGAAACGCTTACTGTAACACGATTTCCACCATACAGATGTTAGTCTTTAGCTCAGACACAAACACTTTGAGATTTTAGAAACCACTTCTAGAATTGCAATCAATGTTTGGATAGCTTCGGCATAACTTTTTATAGGATAACCACTATGACCTTTCCAGACTCAGGGTTGGGAATAACCGCCACCCCTTCACGTCGATCTTTGATGAAATGGGGACTTGTTGGTTTAGGCGCTGCAATACTAACAGGAGTTCCTCAAGCATTAATGGCTCAGGGCAGCATGAAGATGCTGACTTTTAATGCGAATGATATTGGCATTCTCAACTTTGCTTTATTATTAGAGGAACTAGAGGCAGCATTTTATCCAGCCGTGATCGCGAGCGGCAAGATTATTGATAATAAAGAACTTGACTATTTGCAAGCTTTGGGCCGCCATGAAGCTGAGCATGTTAAGTTTCTGCGCGATGTTTTGGGAAATAATGCCATGTTCCAAACCCGTGATTTGAGCCTCAATCAGCGAGGACTGGAGATGCTAGTCAGCGATCGCACTAAAATTTTGAATACGGCGATCGTCTTAGAAGACTTGGGTGTTCATGCTTATAACGGTGCTGGCCCTAGCTTGACTAATCCTACATATCTTCTAGCAGCAGGTTCCATTGTTTCGGTCGAAGCTCGTCATGCCGCAGGCGTGCGATCGCTTTTAGGAAGACCGAGCACCGAGCCTGACAGTGAAAGATTGGTGCAAAATGCCGATCTGCAAGCAAGCTTGAATCCATTTAAGGGACGTGCTTACGACGAGTTGTATACACCAAAGCAGATTATCTCTGCGGTCAGCTCACTCAACATTTTGAACAATCCAATTAATGGCTCGTTAGTCGCTTAAATTACGGAGATATAGAACTATGAAACACTCTTTTAAAGCGATCGCGCCAACAATCATCAAAGCTACAAAAACTTTGAAACAAAATCTGCTCAAAGTTTTCGCTTCAGTTCAGTACGCATCCTTAGCGCTGCTATTAATGCTATCTCTGCTGTTTGTACCGAATGCTACTGCTCAGAATGCCACGATGAATCCAAGGCAAGTTGTGGAATATGCGTTAACTTTAGAAAAGTTAGAAGCAGATTTTTATCGTCGGGCGAATAGCGCCGTGCAGAATGAAGCTGTGTTTGGGCTTCCCGATACCGCTAAAGCAGTTCTGACTGCCTATGGTCAGGATGAAGCGCAACACGTTACCGATCTATCATCTGTGTTGCGATCGCTTGGTGGAAACCCAGACGCTGTGATGATTCCCACCAATCCTAATTACAAAGCAATTTTAGGTCGCGATCCCTTCGCAAGTCCTACAGATTTGCTGCAAGCAGCACAATATATTGAAGATTTGGGAGTAGCCGCTTATAAAGGACAGGTTCCCAATTTACAAGCCGCAGGTGATGCTGGTAAAACAGTTCTCGCTGGAGCTTTAGGGATTCATTCTGTCGAAGCGCGTCATGCAGCAGGTATCCGTGAACTACGACAATCATTATTGAATGTCAATGTGCGCCCTTGGATTAAAGATCCGACAGAAGTTATCTACAACGAAAATCGTGGTGATAACCCGATTCCCTTTAGTTCTGAAGCGTTTGATGGATACGCTACATCTGATGAAGTTCTTGCGTTAGTCAGCCCAATTCTAACGGAAGTTCAAGCATCGACAACTGAACCAATTCCACCGATAGAGCCTAGCACTCCATCTGCTCCAGTTCGTGGTTTGTGGTAAATAAAACCCTCACCCCTCACCCTCAATGGGAGAGGGGAACAAGAAAGCAGATAATTCTTACTCCCCTTCTCCCCTCGTGGGAGAAGGAGATGAGGAGCAATAATTCACATTAGTTACTAACTATTTTGGATATACCAACTATGTCTGAACCAATTAAACAAAAAATCAATGCCAATCTTGAGAAGGTAAAAGGAACGGGAAAGCTGAGAATTGAGAATATTCGCGAAATTGTCAGAGATGCTGTTTCTCAGACGATCGCCGAACTCAAGGAAGGCTCAGGCGAGATTGGGCTAATCATTAAAGAAGCAATTTCTACGATGCTTGGTGATTTGAGAGTGAGACAACAACATGATCCCGAAGAAATAACCGCTTCCATTGAAGGTGCGATCGAAGGCGGTACAAGTCATCGGCAGCAGGAAATTGCTCAACAACGAGCGAGATTACAATCAATTCAGGCTCAGATCGATGAACGCCAAAAACAATTGGATCGAGAAATTGGTGATGTACTGACTGATCTGGACACCGCCAATCATGAAGACTCAATGAAGACAGCGATTAACACCGCTATCTATAACGTCAGAGAAAACCAAGATTCGGGAGTGCTTCAGCAGCAGTATCTCAAACTCAAATCCCAATTGGAAAGCTTAGATGAAAGGTTGCTAGATCGCTATGGCGATCGCTACATCGAAGTCAAACATAAATGGGAGAATGCCAAAACTTGGTATGAAAAAACTAAAACCGAAGCAGAAGCGAGTGGGACTTTGCCTTTACACCAAAAGCAATCAGAAATTGAGCACAATTTTGGTGAGTTAGGTAAGGTAGTTGCTCAAAAAGAAAACGAGGTTAAAGAGCGGCTCCAAGAGCTTTGGCAGAGTAAAGCATCTGAGCGTTAGATGCTGCGGGATAAAAGTGTTGCAAAAGCAACACTTTTATCCAAAATCTTGGTTTCTCTTTCATGGAAATTATTTAGGAGATTGATGATGAAACTATTGCAATATGTCTTGGCAATTGTACTGCCACCTTTAGCGATTTTGCTGACCTATGGGATTAGTAGCACTCTACTGATCAACATTGGGCTAACCCTTTTAGGTTGGGTTCCAGGGATTATTCACGCCGTGTGGGCAATCTCTAAACAGCAAGAACAAGCAAGAAATAACTAGAAATGATTTTGATGGCGCTTAGCGCCATCAAAATCATTTATCAAATAATTTAATCAAGGAGAAAAAATATGATGGGATACCTTTTTACGATTTTGGCAACTGCATTGAGTCTGCTTATAGTGGATATCATTGTACCAGGCGTGAATATTGCCAACTTTCCTTCGGCGTTGATTGCAGGAGTGATTATTGGACTAGTCAACGCTTTCATTAGACCGATTCTTACAGCTTTATCTTTTCCGATCACGTTCCTAACCTTGGGAATCTTTTCCTTCGTAGTGAATGGATTGTGTCTATGGCTAGCCTCAATTATAGCTCCAGGCTTCGAGATGAATGGACTTATTGCCTTTATCCTTGCACCGATTGTTCTATCTTTTGCAAGTACTTTTTTAAATAACTACTTTGCGAAAGAAGCTTAAAGCTCAAAAAGCTGTAGCGCCT
>JBBRQX010000166.1:0-6238 GCA_038225745.1 Pseudanabaenales cyanobacterium
ATCATCACCACGCAGAAGTTCTATTTTTGCATCCGCACTTAATTCTTTCGTAATAGCTTCTAATTTAGTGAGCAATTCTAGATTTAGCTCTGCCTCAATCGTGCGATCGCGGATCGTGCGAATATCTGCTAAGCCAATACCATAAGCAGATAGAACTCCTGCATAGGGATGAATAAAAACTTGAGTCATGCCTAACACATCCGCGATCGCGCAAGCATGTTGTCCACCCGCACCACCAAAACAACACAGCACATATTCGGAAACATCGTAACCACGCTGCACCGATATTTTTTTGATCGCCATCGCCATCTTTTCGACCGCAATCTCTAAAAATCCCTGTGCAACTACTTCAGGCGCGATCGCTTGACCTGTAACTTGGCTAATCTCTAAAGCAAGTTCCCTAAACTTCTGCCGTACAACTTCGACATCAAGCGGTAAATCTCCATCTTTTCCAAATACCTTTGGAAAGAAATCGGGCTGTAAGTTTCCTAACATCACATTACAATCTGTTACCGCCAACGCGCCGCCATTGCGATAACAGGCTGGACCAGGAAAAGCACCAGCAGATTGCGGCCCCACGCGATATCTAGCTCCATCAAAAAATAATAATGAGCCACCACCCGCCGCCACTGTATGAATAGCCATCATTGGCGTGTTGAGTCTCACACCTGCAACTTCGGTAGATAGCGATCGCTCATAGCTGCCAGCATAATGCGCCACATCAGTCGAAGTTCCACCCATATCGAAGCTGATGATTTTATCAAAACCTGCTTGCAGACTGGTTTGTACAGCCCCAACAATCCCCCCTGCGGGACCTGAGAGAATGCTGTTTTTACCTTGAAAAGATTGTGCTTCCGTTAGTCCTCCATTAGATTGCATAAACATCAGTTTTGATAATGCAGAATTACATTCAACATTATCAAGTTCTAAACTAATCCGATCCACATAACGCCGCAAAATTGGTGATAGATAAGCATCAACAACGGTCGTATCACCACGGCTAATAAATTTAATGAGGGAACTAACTTCATGGGATACTGAAACTTGTGTGAATCCAATTTGACGCGCAAATTTAGCCAAAAGTTTTTCATGTTCGGGATAGCGATAACTATGCATTAAGGCGATCGCGCAAGATCTAATCCCTAAATCATAGGCTTTTTGTAATTCTCTTAAAGCTAAATCAACATTTAAAGGAATGAGAACTTCACCATCAGCTCTATAACGTTCCTCAACTTCAATTACCTGTTCATAAAGCATTTCAGGCAAAATAATATGTCGTGCAAAAATATTTGGGCGATGCTGATAACCAATGCGGAGAGCATCACGAAAGCCTTTGGTGATTAGTAAAAGCGTGCGATCGCCTTTTCTTTCTAAAAGCGCATTCGTCGCCACTGTCGTCCCCATTTTAATCGCTGATATCTCATCAATGGGAATAATCTCAGTCTGCGAGATCCCCAGAATATCGCGTATCCCTTGAATCGGCGCATCGGTATAGCGATCGGGATTTTCTGAAAGCAATTTATGAACGACTATTTCACCATCAGGACGCTGCGCGACAATATCGGTAAAAGTACCACCGCGATCAACCCAAAATTGCCACTTATGACTATGTTCACTCACTTTTGCCGACCCACTGCTTAGCTATTATTTGCTGTTTAATTTTGATGATAGGCGATCGCGGTAAATTCAAAATCGTTCGTGATACTATGTAAATAATTTACTCCCTAAGGCAAAGGACAGGATTATGGGATTACTCGATCGCATCGGTCTGGTGGTCAAGTCCAATGTAAATGCAATGGTCTCGGCGGCTGAAGATCCAGAGAAGATTTTGGAGCAATCAATCATTGACATGCAAGAAGATTTGGTGCAATTGCGCCAAGCTGTCGCGCAGTCAATGGCAGCCCTCAAGCGCCAAGAGCAACAATATAACCAAGGTTCATCGCAAGCTCAAGAGTGGGAAAAGCGAGCCATGCTAGCTCTCCAAAAAGGGGACGACAACCTAGCAAGAGAAGCCCTGAGCCGCAAAAAGACCCACGCCGATACAGCCGCTACTTTAAAGGCAGGGCTAGATCAGCAAACAGGTCAAGTCGAGACGCTCAAGAAAAATTTAATTGCGATCGAAGGCAAGATTTCTGAGGCAAAAACCAAGAAAGAAATGCTCAAGGCGCGGATGCAGTCTGCTAAGGCTCAAGAAAACCTCAACAATATGTTGGGCAAGGTGAATACCAACTCAGCCTCCGCTACTTTTGAGCGCATGGAAGAGCGGGTCTTGATGGCTGAAGCTAGAGCAGGCGCTAGCGCTGAACTAGGTATGGACAATCTCGAATCCCAGTTTGCTCAGCTAGAAGCTGGTAGCGGGGTTGACGATGAATTGGCTGCCCTTAAAGCCAAAATGATGACTGGGAGTCCCGCAGCTCAAGGTGCTTTGCCTCCATCGGATGCAGCTAAGCCAACTGTCGGCGCGGCGATCGATGCTGAGCTAGAAGCTTTACGTCGTCAAATGGGTTAATTTGTCTAAGTGAATTTTCTGCAAATGCTGCTAAGCAAATTTGCAGAAGATTCATGCCCTTAAAGACTTTGCAGATTAGAATATAAAACTAAAAAAGTATGAAAGTCAGCGCTTAGCGCTGACTTTCATACTTTTTTAGTTTTATAAGCCAATTCCTAAATCGTTACATAATGCGATCGCCTCTTTAATCTTAGTGAAATAGTCTCAGTAAAAGTAAATGGCGATCGCCTGATCCCAAAATCATCGCTTCGTATGGCATCGATCAGGATTAATCTAAAGTCTGCAATGATTTGATAGACTGCGTGATGGCAATAGTCAGAAATTTATATGCAAGAGGTTGAAGAAAATCGTAGACCACCAAAAGGACTTAAGCTAGCAGAAAAACATATACAAAAGCATTTGCCAGATACACCACAAATGTTAAAACTGTTGAAAGAGGATGGTAAGGCTCATGTGTTTAATGATAGTGAGACTTTACTAAAAGTTACGGAAGGTTTGTTTGCTAATGGTGAATTTATTGGTGTTGTGGGCGGTCACGAACGTTATGTGATGATGTTTGATTTTGCCATTGGTTATAGAATTGATCTAGCAGGAAATCGGTTGCCGTTGTATTTTGCAGAAATGAAAATTAGTAAGGGTGAATATCATGTCATTCCGCGAACAAAACCTAGCAAAGTTATCTAACTGGAAGTTTATTGAAATATGGGTCGATCCGACTCATGATCTTCCATATGTGTTGATGTTGGTTGGAGATGTTGATGGCAGTTATAGTTTGTACGATCCAACGGAGGGTTATAAAGTGGTCTACTCGGCAAGAGACTATGAGGCTGTGAAAGATTTTTTATTGGAAGATGAATATGAACAAATTCGCGGTAGATATCAAGACTTAGATTCTGATATTTCTATGCCATCACTTGTTACAGAGAATAAATCCAAAAATTTAGGGCCATCTCAATCTCAATTAACACTACCTACAAAAGAACTTTTGATGGGGGCTTATAGCCAAACTGAGTCTATAGCCAAATAATTTCAAATGTAATTTAAATTTTCAGCAGCGATCGCCACATTTAAAGCGCGATCGCAAACAGAATTATCTCTTCGAGCGATCGTAGTTTTGCTTCAGATGCGATCGCTAAGCGTTGATATAATGCTTCTGGTATTTGTAAAATAATTGTTTAAGTCACATTTTTTCTCAACCTCTATTATTATCCCGCTAACGCAGTAAAGCAATAAATCCAGCTTGCTCAAAATGTTTGTCGTATGCCAATGCTTCTAAAATATTTTGCTGCGCCATGATGCAGAATGATGAGCAATCAGTATGGCTCCATGCTTGATCTGGGCGTTGCTTATAGAGGATAAGCGCTTGCTGGAAGATGTCATCTGTTTGCGGAATGATAGTAATTGACTGATTCTCTTGCAAGCTTTCGATAAAATTTGCTGCTGCGTATCTAAGAAAATTTCCACGTTTAGAAAAGTGATTGAGAACTTCTGTAAGTACCATTTCACTTGTGTAAACTTGTACTTGAGATAGGGTAATACTTAGATTTATTGCCTTAGAGTGAAGAGTGTCTTGAGGATCGAGGAGTGCTATCCAATATCCTGTATCTGCAAAAACTGTTTTCATGACTCGATTTTGGGCGCACCGTAAAGGTAGTGATCGTGGTTAATTGAGCCATCATGGGGGAGCTTGTCCCATTCTTCAGTGGGTACTTGCGCTTGAATTTCTTTGACGCGCTCTAACAGGTCGAGAATCCCGTTTGTTTTTGGGGCGATCGCCCGATCATTAACTTTGCTTTGCTGACGCTGTTTGACAAAGAGGCAAAAGTCAAGAATTTCTTCTACTATTGAGTCAGGGGCTTGTTCAAGTTCTCTGCTAAGTTGTTCTCTAACTGTCATTTGGTTATCCTCCTCATTTTAGTCTTGATCGCATATTAAGTATTAATTTGTAGCTTAACTTAAAACGAAATAGTAATAGCGGCGATCGCACCTTTAAAAAACAAACAACGATCGCAGTTTTGCTTCAGATGCGATCGCTAAGCGTTGATACAATGCTTCTGGTATTTGTAAAACAACTGTTTCAGTCATATTTTTTCTCAACCTCTAAATAACATCATATCTTTTTGCAGAAACTGGCGATCGCCTTTCCAAAAAGCAAATGTAGCAGTAAATTTATGACGATCGCCTAGTCGTTTCTATACACTTCTCTTCTATGTTTACATTGCAACAGTAGAACATTTTTATCTTTGTCAAGAATTTCATAACGCACTCGATAGTCTCCAATCCTAATACGATATTCGTTCTCGTATCCCTTAAGTTTTGTTACACCATCAGGTCGAGGATTATCGGATAATTGTGAGATCTTGGAGCAAACTCTGGCTTTGATATCGTTGGGAAGACTATCTAAATCTTTTTGAATGGATTTAGTGACAATGATTGTGTAAGTCATGGTTATTTCAGAACAAGATCTGCATCAAATGTAAGGTAATCACCTTTCTGATACTCTTCGCGTACTTGTTGAATTTCCACTTTTGTCTCATCGTCTTCTAGCCACTCTGATTCTTCGGCTTGGGTGATCGCTTCATCCAGAATTAGCCAAAGTTGATGTTTTTCCTCTAAGGTGAGGGCGCTTATGGACTCAATAGCGCTACTTAATGCTTGGGTCATGGTCTACACCTCTAGATTGTGAGCTTGCTAATATTCTACTCATTAGGCGATCGCAGTTTTGCCTCAGATGCGATCGCCAATCTTCGGCTGCAACACTTCGATCATCGCTCGAATCAAAGAACGCGGCGCGTAATATTCGCCACCATTGCGCCCCGCATTGCCCATATTCTTGATTTTCGCCTCATACAGATGCGAAAGCTCATGTTTCTCCATAGTCATGAGGATTAATCGTTGGGTAAGCAGAGTTTTAAGGTTGAAGTTTATTTAATTTGATGTTTATTTAATTTGATGTTCTCCTTCGAGAGATAAAACTTCTCCGAGGAAAAGATACACTTCAAGAAAAAGGGCTTTAGCTTCTTCAATAGAAACATCAGAATGTACGCCACTAGAAACCCTTGAATATAGATTACTCAAGGTCTGACGTAGTTTTTTCTCACGAGATTTACTGTTAGTCCTGAGATGAATATAAGCATTTATTCTGTTTTGATGTTTACCTGCATCCAATGAAAGAGTATTACCGTCTATCTCAATACCTTCCTCGCTAGGAGAGCTAATTGCGTCAGCAAAAGAATCAATGATACGCCTGCAAGTGGTTAAAGCATGACTAATAGCTTCATTCTCACCATTAGAAAGCCGCTCAAAGATTGAAGGTAATTTTTCGAGAACATCACTGCATTTACCAGCTAATAGCGCATCAATAGATTCTTTATAGGTTTCAAATATACTTTCGGAAAGTCCACTAAAAAGCTTTTCATAATAAACACTAGATACAAAATCATGAATCAAACCAATTACACAACTACGAATAGGGCTAAGTTGTGCGATTTCATCAACTATTTTTTCTGCTTCTAGTGCAATATTATGTGTAACAAGATATGCTTTATCTCCACCTACACTATCAACCTTGAGAGTTGTAAGCTGTAATTTTAAAGCTGCTATCTTGGATTCTTGTTGTGCAAGCGATCCTTTATTAACATTTTTATCAATCAATCGCCCCGTCTGGATCATATATTTGATTGACAAAGGTTCTGTAGAATTATATCCAGACATTTCATATTTGAGCCA
>JBBRQX010000167.1:0-6218 GCA_038225745.1 Pseudanabaenales cyanobacterium
AAAGCTGTGGCGCACGCTGCGCGTGCGCCACAGCTTTTTGGGCTTTGTATTAATAAAAAGGTCTTAGGACTTGTAAAATCACGGCTGAAGCACGTTTAGCATCTTCGGGTTGATCTAGGGTTAGACTCACTTCCGCCAACCTCTTTTCTAAGACTTCAAATGTGTCGTAGGTTTGAAAGGCAAGCTGGATCAAATCATCAATATCATAGGTATAGAGTGCTGACCAGTCACGCTCTTGAGGACTAAAACGATAATTTAAGGTAGAAAACAGGAGTATTTTGGCTTGGAGAGGGCTGATATTTTTTGAAATGTCTGCGCGTAAATCAAATAGATTTGTTAAATATTTGAGGTTATGTTTATGGGTAAGCGTGTCGGAGTCATTTTGATCAGATCTATTGGCGATCGCCGCCGATACTTCTGGGTTTAAAAAGCTTTTGGGAAGTTTACCTTCGTCTCGCAAGGTATAAAGAAATCCGAGGCTATCGACAATGCTATCGGCGGCAAGCAGATAATCTGACTGTTTACTAAGTTGTTTGATATTGCTATTTAACTTTTGCTTAAGCACATTGAGATCGGGAAATACGATCATCAATTCGCGAACAAGTTCATTCATATGTAACGCTTTAACTTCGTTAACATCATTTGACCAAGAATCATGACAGGTAAAGAGGATAAGTCGTTTGATGCGAAGTACATTGCTGTCTTGCTCCAAGCTATCTATAACTTCCTCTAGAAGATTTGAATCTTCCATATTTTTGTTACGCGATGCAATGCTTACTTGTCATATTGATAGATTGAGGCGGTCTACGTCAAGGTTAATAATACAGGCAGTCTAAAGCTTTGCCTCTGTTACTTGAGTTATGAGTGCAATTTGCCATCGGGCATAGTTGCGCCATTAAAGATAGTGCCAATTGTACTAGACCCAGTCAGTTCGGCTCTGGTCAAGATGGCCTTGCTAAAATCGGCTCCATCAAGATTGGCTCTTACTAAATAAGCATCAACTAGACTAGCTTCATGAAAATTAGCTTTATCTAATAGCGATCGCGATAGATCGCTACCATTAAGTATCGACTGAATCAAGCCTGCATTACTCAAAGTTGCCATGCTCAGATTCGCTTTACTCAAGTTAGCGCCAAATAAGTTGGCAAAACGTAAGTTAGCATTTTTGAGATCGGCTTTGATCATGTTTGCGCCCTTGAGATTAGCCTCGGTGAGATTGGCATGACTAAGATTTACCTCAGTAAAAATTGTGCCGATCGCGATCGCGCCACTGAGATTTGCGCCTTGCAAATTGACTCTTGAGAGAGTCGCTTCACTCAGATTTGCTCCTGAAAGATCACAGCCTGTAAGATCGGCTCCACTCAAATTTGCCCCGCGCAAATCTGCCTTGCGTAAATTTGCGCCGCTCATGTTTGTAGGTGGATAGCCGCGTTCTTCTCGCATTAATACTGCGCTCAAGATGGCACAACGCAGATTTGCGCCACGAAGATTGACACTGCGTAAATCTGCCTCATTAAGGTTGGCATCCATTAAGTTAGCAAGGGAGAGATTTGCGCCAAACAAATTCACCCGTTGCAACATGGCTCCATGCAAGTCAGCTTCAGTCAGGTTGGCACTCATCATGATCGCTTGGTTGAGAGTTGCCCCACCCAGTTTTGCGCCCGACAAATTGGCGTGATTAAAAGTAACTTTGTTCAGATAAGCAAAAACAAAATTAGTTCGTCTCAGGTCAGCTTTAGTCAAGTTAGCACCGATTAAATCGCTATTAGACAAATTGGCATTAGCAAGATTTAAACTGACAAAGTCACGCCGACCAGAAGCATATTCTTTCAGGAATTTTTCTGCGCTCATGATTTATTTATGAAAGTACTCAGAGCCTTGAGCGGTTACAAGATTTTGATTTGGTAGGGAGATCGTAACCCATGCTCCGCCAGTTTCAGGATGATTTTTGGCAACGATCGCCCCTTTATGTAGTTTGACGATCTGGCGGGCGATCGCCAATCCTAAACCACTGCCACCGCGATTTAGCCCCGATCTTGTCCGCGATGGATCGATTTGATAAAAGCGATCAAAAATATAGGGTAAAGAGTCTTCAGGAAAACCTTCTCCCGCGTCAATTGTTTCTATTTGTAAGCTTGAGTCTACCACGCTGGTCTTGATTGTAATCTACTGAAGCGATGGACTATATTTGATACTGTTGTCTAATAAGTTGAGCAAAAGTCGATACACGCGCGATTCATCAAGTTGCCAAACTAATCTTTCGTCATCGATCTGATTGAGTGTGATCTGCTTGCGATTGGCGAGCGGTTCGAGGGTTGACCAAACTGCTCGCACTAATATTGATAAATTTACTTCACTTAGGTTCAGCACAGGCTCAATCCCGACATCCATCTGCCCCAATTCGAGAAGATCCTGTACAAGTTTAGTAATCCGATCAGTTTCGCCGAGCAGACGATCTACCCAAACTTTCGCTTCAGGATCGACATACGGCTCAATAGTTTCGGTGACGAGACGGATTGAGGTTAGCGGCGTTTTCAGTTCGTGAGCAATATCTGATGTCCAGCGATCGCGTTGCTGCGTTATCGCCACTGCTTCTTGGCGATCTTCTAAAAAAATGCCAACTTGACCATGCTCTAGACAAAGACTGTAGGCGCGAATCGGTCTGCCTATCTGTGGGACAGGATTGGCAGGATCGGGGATGGCGGGATGAAATACCCAGTCAGCTTGAGTGCTGGCACTAAGCGATCGGGTTTGTTCGACTAAGCGATCTAGCTCGTAGGAACGAATTAGTTGTAACAAAAATGGTTTACGCAATAAACTCGTTTGGCAGTTCGCGATGCCCATCATGATGGCTGCTTTTTGATTGCACGCAGTTAAACGATTGTCTCGATCAACTTGGATATAACCGATAGGAGCCGCTTCGATAATTTTTTTCCACAGAGGTCTAGCTTCGTGATCATCTAAGAGTTCACCAGACTCAGACCGATCATGATCATTCAGTTGAATGTCTTTTTGAATACTCTGCGCCCAAGTTTTAAGACTATCAATCGATTTTGCTTTAAGTACATGGCGCGATCGCTTACGAAATTTGCGATCGCGTTTTTGTTTGGCATAATTCCAACTAAACCAGCAAGCACCAGTGGCGATCGCGCCAATCACAATTCCTACAAGCAGCCAGAGCAATTCCACTGTTAATTAGCCCCAACACTTACAGAGGCTAGATTATAACAATTTATGCGATCGGCAATCTTGTTAAAACCCAAAAGATAGATGCGGCGCTTCACGCCGCATCTATCTTTACAAAAATCAAGCCCTAAAAAAGTAGAGGGTCGCAATGCGACCCTCTACTTTTTTAGATTCTAGTAAGTTTCAACGTGCCAACGCCCATCACGCTTCATTTGCTTCTCGAAGTCTTTCCAAACAACATCACTCTTAGCGGCTGTTTTGGTCATAAATTCAGAAATCCCATCTTCCATACCACGCAGACCACACATATAAGTATGAGTAGTTGGCTTTTGCATTACTTCCCACAACTCATCCGCATATTCAGCCATACGGTTTTGGATGTACATCTTTTCACCAGCAGCATTTTTTTGCTCACGGCTAATCGCGACATCGTAGCGGAAGTGGCGCTTGTTTTTATATGCCATCCATTCAAGGTCAGGCTTATATAAAACAGTGCTGTCGGTAGGGACACCGAAGAAAAGCCAAGCTAAGCCCTTAAATTCATAATCTTCATGCTTTTCTTTAAACATGCGCCATAAAAACGCACGGAAAGGGGCAATACCTGTACCTGTGGCAATCATGATCACCGTGGCATTAGGATCATCTGGCAACAACATTTCCTTGCCAACTGGGCCAGTAAGCCTGACTTCATCACCAACTTTAAGATCGGTCAAGTAGTTAGAGCATGTACCCTTGATGGTCTCACCAGCTTCGTTTTGGTATTCTAGGCGCTTGACACTTAGTGATAAAGTCTTGCCATCAAGATCATCACCAACGCGGGTTGAGGCGATCGAATAGAGGCGAAGTTTATTGGGCTTGCCATTTTTGTCTTCGCCAGGAGGGACGACACCAATACTTTGACCTTCTAAATAACGAAGATCGCCTCCAGAGATATCAAACTTTACATGACGGGTATCACCAGCAGCACCTTGTCTAACCAACACATCATTGGAAATACATTTTGCTGTAAATGGATTAGCAGGGCGGTAGATATTAACGGGAATATCTTTATCTGAATTTGCACTCATGAGACGTTATACAGAGAATGTATGAAGAAGAACATGGGATTATTATATTTTTAAATGCGACTTGCTCGGTATTATCTAGCACAAAGATATGTTGAGCGGGGAAAATATTACATGCTTACTAATACTTAATCAGCCATTCAATCAGCTTCTTGAGACATTGTGCATAGCAGCTTTGTGCCAGCTTGTCTATGTTATTATCGATACAATTGATACAAATTCTAAACTTAAGGTACTTGCGATAAACTACAGATATGTAGTAAGCAGCAAAAAAGTATCTGAAAATGTGGCAAGAGCAAAAATTGCTCAGATTACAAAACAAGATCAATATTGAGTCTAGAGGAGGCTACTTTGCGAACAACGGGTGCATTTGCTCTCATCGATAGTGTGAGACGGCAGGGTGTAAAACATATTTTTGGCTACCCTGGTGGAGCCATACTGCCAGTATATGATGAAATTTATCAGTCCGAGGCAAGAGGCGAGATCAAGCATTATCTTGTGCGCCATGAGCAGGGAGCCGTCCATGCTGCTGATGGATATGCCCGTGCGACTGGCAGCGTCGGTGTGTGTGTCGCAACTTCGGGCCCTGGGGCAACCAATCTGGTGACAGGTATTGCCACGGCGCAAATGGACTCGATCCCCATGGTGGTGATTACGGGGCAAGTGCCTTCCTATGCGATCGGTACTGATGCTTTCCAAGAAACAGATATTTGGGGAATTACCTTACCGATTGTCAAGCATTCCTATGTGATTCGCAGACCTGAAGATATTGCACGCATCGTTGCTGAAGCTTTTCATATTGCAGGTACAGGTCGCCCTGGCCCCGTATTAATTGATATTCCTAAAGATATTGCTCAGCGAGAGTTTGACTATAATCCTGATGTGCAGATTGATTTACCCGGTTATCAGCTTAAAACCAAGGGACATTTGCATCAGATTGCGGCGGCGATCGCCTTAATTCGTGAAGCCAAAAAACCATTGCTCTATGCAGGTGGCGGTGCAGTGCTGGCTGATGCCCATCCAGAAATAGCCGAATTAGCCAAGCGATTTCAACTACCTGTGACCACAACCCTGATGGGTAAAGGTGCTTATGATGAAAATGACTACCTATCAGTTGGGATGTTGGGAATGCATGGCACGGCCTATGCCAACTTTGCCGTACAGGGCTGCGATCTATTGATTGCGGTGGGCGCGAGATTTGACGATCGCGTCACAGGTCGTCTAGATAAATTTGCTCCCGATGCCAAAATTATTCACATTGACATTGATCCTGCGGAAGTTGGCAAAAATCGTAAACCTGACGTGCCGATTGTCGGTGATGTCAAGGAAGTATTGCAAGCGATTCTTGAAGCCACAAGTTATGAAGAAAATATTCAAACCAAAGATTGGTTTGTTCAGCTTGATGAGTGGAAAGAAGACTATCCTCTTGAAGTACCTGCCTATGACGGAATTCTTTCGCCTCAGCAAGTAATTTATGAATTTGGTAAGCAAGCGCCCAATGCTTACTTCACCACCGATGTCGGACAGCACCAAATGTGGTCGGCACAGTTAATCAAAACAGGGCCTCGCAAGTGGATTTCGAGCGCGGGACTTGGCACGATGGGCTATGGAATGCCTGCGGCGATGGGTGCAAAGGTGGCTTTACCAAATGATCAAGTGATCTGTATTAGTGGTGATGCGAGTATTCAGATGAATATTCAAGAGCTTGGCACATTGGCTCAATACGGCATCAATATCAAAGTGATCATTATCAATAATGGTTGGCAAGGTATGGTGCGTCAGTGGCAAGAAAGCTTTTATGATGAGCGCTACTCGTCTTCCAATATGGAACCTGGTATGCCCGACTTTGTGAAGCTTGCTGAAGCCTTTGGCATTAAGGGTATGAAGGTAATCGATCCTAGCGATCTACAATCTGCGGTTGCCGAAATTCTTGCCTATGATGGCCCTGTATTTGCCGATTTTCGGGTT
>JBBRQX010000168.1:0-6210 GCA_038225745.1 Pseudanabaenales cyanobacterium
TATCCCATTATCATCCAGAGATAAGCTGATGCGCCTTTAAGTTGCAAGATGATTGTGCCGCGCTTCGCGCGGCACAATCATCTTCTGGTTTTTGATATGTATTTTAAATGCCGATCAGCTTACTCCCTTCCCAGTATATAAACAGACATTAAAACCCAAGAATTAGCGGCGCTCCGCGCCGCAACGTCTAATCTCTCACAGTAGGTATGGCGCAAAGCGTCATACCTATCTTTCTATGAGCCACTCTAGCGATCGCTCCCCAATTTGTAGAGGAATGCTCACAGCTTTGCCAAGACGAGGACGTTCTTTGGTAATTTCGATAAATTTTTGAACTTGCTCGACTACGCCCCAATCGCTTAGATAAGAAGCGATCGTATCAAGATGTTGAATAAATTCGGTTTCACCCATCGAAAATGATTGTTGCTCTTGATAGCGCCACATTACTTGCAAGAAAATTTTGCCTTGAGTTTTGCGTAATTGCACATCATAGGAAAAGTCCCATTTATTGGCGATCGCCTGACGAAGTTCTGCGCCTGTCATAGTTTTTGATTTTGGGGATTAACACATCTTACTCCCCTCCGACCTAAGAACTAGCAGTGCGGCGCAAAGCGCTACACTGCTAATCTTTCTTTAAATCTGGGCGATCGCCTTGCCTAAATGCCCTTGGGCATCTTGTAACAATTGCTCGGCGGCATTGATATCTATACTTTTCCAATGCATTAACAATGCTAATTTAACCCGTTTGCCCGATCGCTCTAATAATATGGCAGCATCCTCACGACTGATTGATGTGAGATCGCGAATAATCCGAATCGCCCGATCTTCGAGCTTGCTATTCGTCACCGAAACATCGATCATCCGATTGCCGTAAACCTTGCCTAGTTGCACCATTACACCTGTCGAAACCGTATTTAAAACTAATTTTGTCGCTGTGCCTGCCTTGAGCCTTGTCGATCCCGCCAAGATTTCTGCGCCAACTAACGGACGGATCTCGATATCGTATTGAATCGGAAATTGGTCGGGTGGTACGCAGCAAAAAAAGATTGTTTGTGCGCCCCGTTGTTTGGCTTCCTTGAGCGCTCCATGCACATAGGGCGTAGTCCCACCTGCGGTAATCCCAAACACAACATCGCGATCGCTAATATTGCGTTCAGCGATCGCCTCTGCGCCATCGTCTTCATGATCTTCGAGGGCTTCAGAACTGCGTACCATCGCATTCATTCCACCTGCCAATATGCCCTGTATCAATTCAGGATCGCTGCAAAAAGTGGGCGGACATTCAGCCGCATCGAGTACGCCTAGCCGTCCACTTGTGCCAGCGCCAACATAAAACAATCTGCCACCATTGGCGATCGCCTTGGCAATAGCCGTAATCGCGGCGGCGATCGCTTCTTTTTCTTGTCCAACCGCCGCCACGGCTCTGGCATCCTCTCGGTTAAACAATTCGACAATTTCTAAGGCACTGAGTCGATCTAAATTTTGGCTATGGGGATTTGCTTGCTCGGTCAACAAATAACCGCGATCGCCATTGTTTGCTGTACTTTTTATGGCCTTATTCACTGTCCAAACTCAACCCTTGCTTTTTCGACAATTTCTGCCGTAATCGTATCACTACCTGAAGCTTGTGCTAGCTGTTCGATTCTCTGACGCGCTTGCGACCGCACAAAGTAGGGAATATTTTTGTATTTGATTTTGGCTTCTGCTGTCCAAGTCAAGCCTTCAGAATAATCAGGATTTTCCATGATGTTATCTAGTAAGTTCGCGATCGCTAGTATGCCATTGCCTTAGTTTTGATCAACACTTGCTTCGTGTAGATTTACAATTTCATGGCGATCGCATCAGCTAATCTCTCAGAACCACCTTTTGCGCCAACTCGTTCTATCCCATTTTGTTTGCAACGTTCCAAATAATCGCGATCGCCTAGAGTCCGCTTTATACATATCGCCGCTTCTTGCAAAATTTTCGGTGTCGCAGGTTCTTTGCCAATAGTTTGCACTGATAAGCCGAGTAATCGTTCCTGAGCTTCTGCAAATCGATAGGAAAATTGGGGGCCATTACCCATAATTTGAATAACAGGTTTACCAAGTCCGACCGCTTGCTCGACCGCAGTTCCTGCCATGCCGATCGCCAAACTACATTGCTGCAAAATATCGGCAAAAGCATCACTAAGACAAAGAACGCTAATGTCTAAATCTGGTTGGTACAACTTGTCATCGGCATATTGCCAACCTGATTTAGCCGCAAGCTCAGGTAATTGCGGCATCAGGCTAGGTACGAGGGCGGCGCGAAATTGGATCGGATGGGGCGCAAATTCTTGGGCGATCGCTACACATAGACGCAATTGCAATAGTAAATTTTCCGCAGCTTCGGGCAAACGGCTACCTGTAAGTAAGGCGATCGCAGGTACATCAGGAATTAAACTCAAATCTCTACCCGTAGGCTCCAACACATCCATAATTGGATAGCCGACAAAACTGGTATTTTGATAGCCTCTTTGTCTAATTAGCTCGGCACTATAGGCATCGCGAGTCAGAATTTGTTGGCAACGAGGCGATCGCATCATCAGCGCTTGTAGCCAACGTGGAATATAGCGATTTTCATAAAAACCTGATGATGATACCAAAAACATGGCATAGGGCAAACCCGTCATATAAGCAAAAAGCGCAGGAACAACATCACCTGTCGCAAAGACAAAATCACAGGTTTTGCCACAGGTTCGCGCCGACTGAATTTGTTGCCAAGTCAAACTAATTAATCCTGACTGAAAATCTTCAATCTGCTTCCGTAAGCTCATGTAAGCAAATCCCCCCGATGGCAATGCTTTTGTAGGAGTAGCGATCGCCACATCAGCACGACGATAGGCCTTCCCATCTCCAACAATTGGTAAAGCGATCGTATCTACATCAGCATATTTGCGGCGCAAAGCTTTTAAGACTTCACAAGCATTCAGGTCTTCACCGTGACCATTACTGATGAATAAGACCCGTTTTTGCTTGTGTTGATGTTCGGTCTGGATTTGAATCATGTTGTAAAATATGTTAGAGCAATCAGAGCTTAAAAACTAGGAGATTATGGCGACGATGCAAACGTTAGTTGATTGCGATCGCATGACTTTTGAAGAGTTTATTGAGTGGTATCCCCAAGATGGTAAGCGCTATGAGCTATACAGAGGAGCGGTCAGAGAGATGATGCCCATAGGTGATCATGAATTTGCTTGTAGTTTTTTGTCAGAGGAGTTAACCCTAGAGAAACGCAATAGGTATCCTAATTATCTTATTAGCAGAATGTGTCTTCTCAAGCCAGAGATGGCAGAGACAGGCTTTATACCTGATGTGGTGGTGATTGATCGCCGCGAACTTGTCAACGAACCTCTCTGGCAAAAGTCTTCAGTGATTCAAAATGGAAAAACTGTACCTCTAGTAATTGAGGTCGTGAGTACCAATTGGCGCGATGATTATGGGGTTAAGTTAGCAGAATATGAGGCTATGGGGATTGCCGAATATTGGATTGTGGACTATCGCGCTTTGGGGGCAGTAAGACATATTGGTAAGCCAAAACAGCCAACGGTAACTGTTTGCAAATTAATTGATGGCGAGTATCAGTTGTTTTTGTTTAAGTCTGGCGATCGCATTGAATCAGATATTTTTCCTGAGTTAAATTTGATAGCCGATGCAATTTTTCAGATCGGATTGCCAGATTCATTTAGCTCAAATTAATTAAACCTTACAAAATTTCTTGACCTTGACAAAGTTTAAGAATGCAATTTACAAACATTTTTAGTTCTGGACAAGCCTGAATGGCGATCATGAGATCACTCTTTTCTAAAATTTTTCTGCCATGAAAAACCTTGTTGTAGCTGGAAGCTTTTCCTAATTCAAAAATCTCCTTGAGTCGATAGGCTGGAGGCTTGTCATGGTTTACTGTTTCGGGTGAGCCTGACGGAGCAGAACGATTGTGTTTGGCGAGAATTTTGATAGTTTCCCAATAAGGGAGTAACCATGCCTCGAAATCATGTAATGCAACATGGGGATAAAAATTGGGATTATTGCCTACCCATTGATTCATTTTCGCTTTGGCATCTTCGGCAGATTTAAAGTCCTTGGTTCCAGTGTAAACATCTGTAAGTGCAATGACTGCATCACAATCACTGTTCAACAGAATCTCAACGATACGCTTAAGCTTTTCCTCTTTGGGAATTCGTCCATCTTGTTTGATGAATTTGAGCTTTGGCATTTGTTGTCCAAGATAGTTTTGTAAAAAATCTCGCAGCTTTTGCTGGAAAGCGACTTCAGTTGCTCCTTCAACCAAAATTGCAATTTTCATGGACGACCTCCTAACACATTCATTGCCCAAAGTTGATCTAGTGTGTAATCTTCCAGCCATTGATCAAGGTTGAGGCTATCTGCCCAAGTCATTGTCGCTTCGCCATCTTCCAGATCGCAAATTAATACTTCATGTGGTTCGAGAAACCTAATCAGCCGATCTGAGTGGGTTGCCACTATAAGTTGCGTATGTTTTGAAGCTTCTTGCATTAAGTAAGCTAAGTGTCTAAGTAGTTCGGGATGTAAACTGACTTCTGGTTCATCAAGCAAAGTAATTGTTGACAGATTTTGGCTCTGTAATAGCGCCACTAACCAAAGAAATCGCAAAGTTCCTTCTGATAATTCATGGACATATATGGGTTGGGGAAAATTGCGATCTATCCAAGTCATAGAAATAGTTCCTGCCGCAACTGGCGGAAAATTCAATCGCACAAAATCTGGAAACGCTGTAGAAATAATACTTTCAACCATTTCAAATCGATCATGATCGCTCTCGCGCAAATCATAAAGACAAGAAACTAAATCCTCCCCTTTTGCGCCTGGTAACTTTGCAGGACGCATTGCTTGAGGTAAGCGCACTGGACTTTTTTCGGAAACATCCAATACTCCATAGTAAGTACAAGAAGCCAAACTCCTCCTTAATCCTTCAGGTTCTCGATACATTTTAGGGACTTGAGAGAGTGATGTCTCGAGAGGATTATGTTCCCAATTAGGCGTTAAAAGCCCACTACCCTCTTGGTAGTATTTAATATTTATTCCATTAGAATCGATATATTTGAATGGTTCACTTGCTTTGCGATCTCTTTGCTGTGTTAATGATTCTTGATTAATTTCATAGGATAAGCCTCTAGGAGATATGACTAACCTGTATTTCAAAGGTCTTTGCTGTTGTTCTGCTGCCTTCATTGAAAGAGATATTTCTAATTCCTGTGATCTTCCTCTAGTAAGGATTTGACTCAGTCCTCCTTTATTTTGCAATACATCATGCAATTTCCCATTTGCTGAAGCAGACAGTACTGACATGACATCTAAAAAAGATGTCTTCCCAGCCCCATTTGCGCCAATCATGACGGTGAGGCTTCTCATCTCAAGTTCGATGTTTTGAAGACGACGGAAACCTCGTATAGATATATTTTCAAATCTTTCCATGATAATTATGCATCGTTTTTTAATTAATCTTTCATGATGAGATTATATAGCTCTGCGGTTTTTTCGAGCATAATTTTGCTAGAGAACATCTGTTGATAGCGCTCATAGCTGTTTTTAGCAGAGCGATCGCGTAAATCTCGATCATTAATTAGTTCCTGAAGCTTGGTAGCTAAACCATCAGGATCGCGGCGTTAATTAAGGCTAAGTGGCATTTCAAGAGCATGGGCGAGCAGAAATTCCCGATCGCTTAATACCTGTTTAGTTTCGCCGTCATAAACAATTTTACCTTCACTCAATACGATCGTGCGATCGCATAGCTCTAATACCAAATCGAGATCGTGAGTGGCGATTAATTGGGTTTCGGGTAGGGTTTGCAAAAGTTGGATTAACTGACGGCGCGATCGCGGATCGAGTTGGGCAGATGGTTCATCAAACACTAATATTTGCGGTTGCATTGCCAAGACACCAGCGATCGCCACGCGCTTTTTTTCACCACCAGAGAGGTTTTGCGATTGGCGTTGCCTATACTTGTCCAGATCCAAGCCAACTGCCACTAGTGCTTCTGCTACTCTGATTTCTAAATCACTCCCCCGCAGTCCCTGATTCATTGGGCCAAAAGCAACATCTTCCCAAACCGTTGGCATAAATAATTGATCGTCAGGATTCTGAAAAACTACGCCGACAAAGTTACGAATTGCGGTTAAATTTTGCGGCAGAATCGGCATTTCACCAATCACGA
>JBBRQX010000169.1:0-6164 GCA_038225745.1 Pseudanabaenales cyanobacterium
ACCGTGTACACACAAGTCCAAATCACCATAAATGCCCTGCAATAAATTGCGGGCTAAAAGCTAAAACCCGTTGAAACGGGTTAATATTCTTCAGTCAGTTTCAACTGACTTTAGCTTTCAGCCAAGAACTTTAGTTCTTGGCGACTTGTGTGTACACGGTAGATTCCATTCGTAGGGGTTTAGCATTTGCGCCAACATCTTCGCTTACCGCCAAAGTCTCCATCCGCAAATGCTAAACCCTCTTCGCTGTAACCAATAAATTATCCCTGCGGTCTGGGATTTTTCGCCGAATTGCAGAGGTTCTGGGCGAAGCATTCCCAAATAGAGATGATCTTAAAATTGATTGGTTACTTGGGGAATACTTCGCCCCTACGAGGTTTTTGATTAATGGAATGGATAAATTATTCCTGCGTTGCGAGATTTGGGCGTATCATTCCTAAATCAAGGCGATCTGAGAATTTATAAATTGACCATTCTCTTTTGTTATATAATCACCTTTGAAATGTTACAAGGCAAAATTTGTGTACAAAGTCTCTTCAGAGCAAAAGCAATACAACACCTATATCTTGTCTGACGACAGTACAAATTCTCAAATAGAAGTTGTGCCAGAGCGCGGTGGCATTATCACAAGCTGGCGGATTAATAATCAAGAAGTTTTCTATCTTGATATAGAGCGTTTCGCCCATCCTGATTTAAGCGTTAGAGGTGGCAATCCGATTTTATTTCCCCTCTGTGGTAACTTGCCCGATGATACCTATGTCGTTGATGGCAAAGATTGGAAGATTAAACAGCATGGTTTTGCGCGTGAGTTAGCTTGGAAAGCAACGACACAGGGCGATGAAGGGGCAGCAAGTCTGACCGTTGAGCTAGATAGCAACGAGCAAACTAAGGCTGTCTACCCATTTGACTTCCATTTAGCATTTACCTATACGCTTCGTGGTAACACCTTAGAGATTCGCCAAGAATACAAGAATCTCTCATCCACACCGATGCCTTTTTCTTCTGGCTTCCATCCATACTTTCTCTGCGGCGACAAAAATCAGATCGAAGTCGATATTCCTTCTACAAGCTATCAAGACAATCGCACCAAAGAGAACCTTGCTTTTGATGGCAAATTTGACTTTGAGCAGGATGAAATTGATGCTGTATTTGGTAATCTTGCTAGTCGCGCAACCTCAGTAACAGATAGCGATCGCCAACTAAAGATTGCGATCGCTTACGATGATTTTTATACATGTCTTGTATTTTGGACAGTTAAGGGCAAAGACTTCTATTGCTTAGAGCCTTGGAGTGCAAGTCGTAATTCGCTTAACACTAAGGAAAATTTAACTGTACTAGCACCTAATGAGAGTTGTACCGCTACAGTCAGAATCACTGCCAACTTCTTCTAATTTGAGTGATACAGATAATTTTTTAAAAGTGCCGCTTTGCGGCACTTTTAAAAAATTATCTGGGTTCTGTGGCAGCGCAAGGCGCTGTAAAAACCAACTGTAGATCTGTCTTGTCAACATTAGAACAGACTTTTAGGCGAGCAGTCTTAAATACCAAAAGCCTTAGTTTTATTGAATTTTTAGACTATGAACGCAAATGGACTCGAACCATCGACCCCCACGATGTCAACGTGGTGCTCTAACCAACTGAGCTATGCGTTCTGACGGATCAATAATATAACATGTTGAAAGTAAATTAAATTAACAAATATTAAAACTGATGAAGCTAATTTTGTATAGCAAGCAGGATTGCTGTCTATGTGAGGGTTTGCTAGCAAAATTACGACAGGTTAAAAATGTGACTTTTGAGCTAGAAATTAGAGATATTAATGACAATTCCGATTGGCTCGATCGCTATCAATATGAAATACCTGTACTTTGTCTGCTAGATGCTAATCAACAAGAGCAAGAATTACCCAGATTTCCGATGCGATCGCCTGTCGAAAAATTAGAAGCCTTGCTTCAGGGCTATCGCTAAATACTTATGAACTGGTTAGCACTTGTTTGGTAGTAGTGAGGGCGTAGATGTCAATTACTCCTGGATATCTTGATGCGCCGCGTGTTTTTAAGCTAGACATACCCAGTGCAATTTTGGCGTTGCCACTATCGCCAAGTTTAAAGCATCGGCTAAAGCGACTGTGAGCGTTAACGAAAATCGTGCTGCTGTTGACGCGACTGACAAAGCGATCGCGCTCGGATAACGAATCCGTCAGCAATACATCGGCGTGACCACTGCTGTATTGATTAATCCAAGCGATCGCCTCTTCAGTATCATTGACAATCTTGATGGCGATCGTCTCATCTAAATAAGCATGTCCCCAAATATCCTCAGACTCGATCGCTTGCTCATGCAGATTTGGGCTAGTTTCTTCAAGAAACTGACGAAAATAAGCAGTTGTCTCCGCACATCCACGCACCGCCAAACCTTGCTTTTTGAGACTGATGATCCACTCGCCTAATTCGTGATCGGGTAAGGTGCGATCCAGCCAAGACCGATGCACAACCACTTTTTCGATCGCATTAACGGCATCGGGATCGCCTTTACGACTATTAAGAATAATTTCTTTGGCAAAATCCAACTTACCTGAAGCAGCTAAATACAAATAGCAATTGCCCATCGAGGTCGGCAAAGCGGAGACTGTTGCCTGTTTGCTCACCTGCTGCACAAAGCTAGGACGACCATAGGGAATCACCAAGCGCAGATATTTTTCTTGGACAATCAGTTCTTTTAGCGCCACGCCTTTGGGGACTAAGGTCATGCAGGCTTCAGGAAAACCTCTGCGAATCAGGATGTCTTTAGCGATCGCCGCGATCGCCTCTTGCGTATTTGTGCCTTCACTACCACCCTTAAGAATGATTGTATTACCGACCTTCAGGCACATTCCCGCCGCAATTAGACCCAGTTGCGGAAAGCCCTCATATATAAACGCAACTACACCTAAAGGGACGCGCTGATAGCCATTGATGCCCACATGCAGGGTGAGCGGATCGGGTAGATTTGCAAGCTGGGTCAGACATTCGATCGCATTATTGAGGCGATCGGGAGTCAGCTTTAGCCACTCTAGTACCAAGTCAGGCACAGCCATATCTCGACTTGCTTCTAAATCCAACGTATTTGCTTCTAAAATCGCATTTTTATGTTTTTTAATGCCATTAGCAATTTCTAGCAGCAAACTATCACGTTCTCTGGTAGAAATTTGCATGAGTTGCAGCGCCGCCGCATGGGATTTGTAAATGAAGCCTGTAAGGTCTTCTGGTGACATACTCTGTATCAATAATTGTTAAATATCGCGCCGACGAATCACTACTAATCGCCATATTAGCAAAAGCAAAAGGGTAAACAACAAAATCGCTAAAGGAATACCTAAAGCTGATTTTAGATTTACTGCCCACACAATGATTAACGTAAAAAACAACAGTGAAGCGATGTACATCAAAGCCTTTTCTGGCAAAGCTTGCTGATTATTTTCACGAATAGTTTGCCATTTGCCAATCCATTGCCACATATGTCGTTGAGAGTCAAGACCACCCAATTGCATTAAACTGTAGCCGTCATCTTCTAGCTCAAACAGCAAAGAGCAACGATCGCAACCAAAAGCATCAGTCAGCGCGATCGGCTTTAACTTGCCGCGTTTGCGAGGACAGGGGCAAGGATAAATTTGCTCTGAATCGATTTTCTGGGGCTTATGGGTATGCACTAGACAAGCATGTTTAAAAAAGATGTTAACAACCAAATTTGATTGTATATCAATAAAACCGAGAAGGTAAAGGCAACGCTTCGCAATGTTCTCATCGCACAATAAGAAATTTTATTAAAAAATTATGTCGCAATTTACCAAGATTGCTGTATTATCTGATTCGGTACAAAAAATACCTTGACCAAGCGGATATGGCGGAATTGGTAGACGCGCTAGATTTAGGTTCTAGTATCTTTGATGTGAGAGTTCGAGTCTCTCTATCCGCATTACAAATTAAAACCGAAAGGGCAGGTTGCGGCGCAACCTGCCCTTTCAGATTTGTGAGTTAAGTGCTGATAGCGCAAGATTAAAACTTGTTGCGAACACAAGTTAAAGTATAGATAGATATTTATATGGAGTCAAAAGCGTGTCATCAACTGAACTCGCAAACCCGATTGCTAAAGATATATTGGAATTAAACGAAACTTTAGATCAACTTAAGACTAGCGATTTGCATGTGGTCGAAACCTGTCCGTTGTTAGCCCCGATCGAGATCAAAACAGAATTACCGATTACCCCCGCGATCGCTAAGGTCGTCTCTAGTGCTAGAGCTAGAATCAGAAATATTTTAAATGGTAGCGATCGCCGCTTATTAGTCGTCGTTGGCCCCTGCTCAATCCACGAAGTCAAGGCGGCGCGGGAATATGCCGAAAAATTAGCAGAATTTCGGGATGGGGTGAGCGACGCTCTGGAAATTGTGATGCGGGTTTATTTTGAGAAACCTCGCACCACGATTGGCTGGAAAGGGCTAATTAACGATCCACACTTGAATGGGACGTTTGATATTAATTACGGGCTTCACATGGCGCGGCAGCTATTGCTAGATGTGGCAAAGTTAGGCTTGCCCAGTGCGACCGAATTGCTCGATCCGATTGTGCCGCAATATCTTGCCGATCTAATTTCTTGGACAGCGATCGGGGCGCGGACGACTGAGAGCCAAACTCATCGTGAAATGTCTTCAGGCTTATCGATGCCAGTTGGTTTTAAAAATGGCACAGATGGCAGCATCGATGTGGCGATTAACGCGCTACTTTCGGCACGTCAGCCCCACCGTTTTCTCGGTGTCAGCAATGAAGGGCGATCGAGCATTGTCACCACGACTGGTAATCCTGATGGTCACATTGTGTTGCGCGGTGGCAAACAGGGGCCAAATTATGACAAAGTGCATGTCGAGGCGATCGCCAATCGTCTACGCGATCGCAATTTACTGCCCCACATGATGATTGATTGCAGTCACGACAATAGCGGTCAAGATTACAAAAATCAGCCGATTGTGTTGCAAGATATTTGCGAACAAGTGCGCGAAGGCTCGGAATATATTGTCGGGATCATGCTCGAAAGTCATCTCAATCGCGGTAAACAACCTTTCCCGAAAGACTTGGCGAAGTTGGAATATGGCAAGAGCATTACCGATGGTTGTATTAATTTCGAGCAGACTGTTGAGACTTTAACTGATCTTGCAAATGCAGTTAGAGCAGGACGTTTATAAATAGAAAAGCACCCGCAGGGTGCTTTTTTATTTAGAGAATACCTTTGGAGCTAGGAATATTAGTAGCGCGGCGCGGATCTACTTCTACCGCCATGCGTAAGGCTCGCGCAAATGCTTTAAAAGATGCTTCGATAATGTGATGCGAATTGCCACTTTCTAAAAGTCGCACATGTAATGTTATTTGCGCGTGATTAACTACGGCCTGATAAAACTCACGCACTAGCTCAGTGTCATAGGTTCCGACACGCTGATTGGGAATTACTAAGCCATAGACCAAATAAGGGCGACCCGAAAAATCGAGGGCGACTTGTACCAAAGATTCATCAAGTGGCGCAACAAAATGACCAAATCTCGCAATACCTTTGCGATCGCCTAATGCTTGACCTAGAGCTTTCCCTAACACAATGCCGACATCTTCATTCGTGTGATGATCGTCGATATATAAGTCACCTGTGGCTTGAATGTCGAGATCGATCAATCCATGGGAGCAAATTTGATAGAGCATGTGGTCGAGAAAGGGAATACCAGTATTGATATTTCCTTTGCCAGTACCATCAAGATTGAGAGTCACAGAAACTTCAGTTTCGCCAGTTTTGCGTTGGACATTGGCAGTGCGAGGGGTATCGTAGGACATAGCGGAGCAGGGTTTATAAAGGTTTTAAATAATTAGTCTCCATTCACTTTAACTTTAAATTGCGATCGCATTGTGTAATTTAAACTTGTATTGAAAGAAAGATTTGTAGCTTTAATGATTCACTATAATCATCTTCGTAAATTAATGACTTAATAATCTCTCCTAATAAATCCTTGCTTATTAATCCTTCAGCAACCCAAACAGCAATGTTTTCCATTTCCAATACAAACTTTTTTACAGCATAGTCATAGCCATTAATTTCTAGGAAATAACATCCCAAAACAATACTAGAGCGTTTATTACCATCTATGAAA
>JBBRQX010000170.1:0-6146 GCA_038225745.1 Pseudanabaenales cyanobacterium
AACGTTTTTCACAGATTGATTTGCGTAGTGCGTTGCAAATTATAGGAATTAATGAATTAAAGGAATGGCATATAAACTTTATGCCTAAACAAGCTTCGGAATATTATTTGCTCAGTACACAAAAGTTAAAAGCGCATTTTGATTTATCGTTATCTGAATCCGCAAAATCATTGTTAATTGATGCCATTTTGCTAGAAGCCATTGACAGTTATGCAGCATTAAAAATCTGGAAAGAAGCAAAATTACAAACAGAGCAGTTAACGGGTGTAGTTGATTATTTAATTGCTGGACAAGGAAAAGTATATCGATCGCCTTTATTATGTATTGTTGAAGCTAAAAAAGACGATTTTGAACAGGGTTTAGCGCAATGTTTAACTGAAATGTATGCCTGTCTAATATTGAATCAACCACAGTATACATTTCCCATATATGGCATTGTCACTAATGCAACGACATGGCGATTTTATCAATTAAGTAAACAAGAATGCTATGAAAGTCTGACTTATTCAGAAACTCAATTAGCTGACATTTTAGGAATTTTAAATTATTTATTTGCTGATTGTCAGTCTAGACTTTTAAATTGGGGTGCATCTTGAAAATGTGAATTTATCGAGATAGCCATGCGACCGCATACTATCTATATATTAGACAGCCGTTGATCTTATGACATTAGCACCCACCCTGACAAAGCAGTATATTGAAAAGCAAGATAAAGGTTATTGGATCGAAGGGACACGCATTTCCCTTGATTCAGTTGTTTATTGCTTCCTAAATGGAGAGTCGCCTGAAAGTATTGCCCATAGTTTCCCATTGCTGTCGCTGGAACAAGCTTACGGTGCAATCACTTTCTATCTTGCCAATCGACAGCTTGTGGATGCTTATTTGAAAGATGGTGAAGCTGAATTTCAACGGTTACAACAGTCTTGTAAGGAAAATAGTCCTTTGTTGTATCAAAAATTGAAAGCGGCTCAAGCCCAAAAACAGAGCGCCGTATGACAGAGATTCGATTTCAAGCCGATGCGGATCTCAGACAAGCAATAGTGACTGGCGCAATTCGCAGACAACCACATCTGGATTTTCAGTCAGCCAATGAAGCAGGGCTTGAGGGAATCAAAGATCGAGAAGTTTTAGCAATAGCATCACGGAATAGCAGGATACTAGTTACGCACGATCGCAAGACTATGCCGACTGAGTTTGGTCAATTCATCACCTTGCAAACAAGTTCTGGCGTTCTGATTCTTTCTCAGAATCTTCCGATCAGCGAAGCGATTGATGCCATTATCTTAGTGTGGGAGGTATGCACGGCTGAGGAGTGGCTCAATCAGATTATGGCGTTTCCATTTTGAAAAGCTATAAAGGTGATTTCCAGTATTAATCACGCCTTGCTGATTGTCAGTCTACACTTTTAAGTCGGGGTGAACTTGAAAATGTGAATTTATCGAGATAGCCATGCGATCGCCTCTTTAATCCACATTTCGATATCTTGAGTTTTCGCAAGAATCGGTAAACTAGCGATCGCATTCAGTGCATTACTAATTTCCATAGGCGTATAGCCAAGCGCTAACAGAGTCATTTCTAACTCTTCTTGCACCGCCACACTTACCATATTACCAATCGAACTAGTCGCGCCCACCATTGCCAAGCGACCATCTGCCAATTTTGTTTTTAGCTCCAGCGCTAATCTTTCCGATGTTTTCGTCCCCACCCCTGGCGTTAGGCTCAACACCCGCGTGTTGCCTGAAACGATCGCTTTAACTAGATCTTGAATGCCTAAACTGTTTAGCAAGGCTAAACCAACCTGAGTGCCAATACCTGAAACGCTGATTAATTGGCGAAATAACTCACGCTCGGCTAATGTCGCAAACCCGAATAAGGTCATTTGATCTTCACGGACGATTAAGTGCGTAAATATTTTTGTCTCTTCGCCCACGAGCGGCAACTTATTTGCAGTGCTAGCCGTAATCTGGATATCGTAACCGACACCCTGTACATCAAGGGTGAGCCAATAGGAAGGCGTATTTTTCCGAGTAGTGTCTGCTGCTTTGCAAGCAGCGATCGCCCCACGCAGGAAACCAATCATAGTTTAGTCATAAATATTATCGGCGACGTGGTAATGGTGGAAACTGTGGGAGTTGCACTGCTGCAAGAGAAGTCACCGCTTTGCGAGGGCTAGTAGTGGCGATCGGCAACTGAGACTGTTCTTCTGGATTAGCAGCACTACCATACAAAGCTTGGATAAAATTCGGTGTCGCAACAGTGGACACCATCGCCGAATTGCTTACGGCTGAGATTGAAGAAACTGAAGAATCCAGATAATTATGGAAATTATTGGTAGCAGTATGTTTAGCGATCGGCTGCTGTAGATCTGATTCAGTGGGCTTACGCTCATCATTAAGTTCTACAGGCTTAACAGTTTGTAAAGACGGCAAGTCAAAGGCTATTGGTGAACCTTGGAAAGCTTTGTGAGGTCGGACAATCAAGGGTGAAATCGGTTGTGTCGTCGCTGGTATTTGTGGCAATGGGATCGGTTCATCAGTTACTGGAAGGGCTTGTGCAGCAATGCTCAAAGCCTTTAACTCTTGACGATCTATTAACTCAATCGGTTGCGGCGCAGGGACAATTTTGATCACATTTTGCAAAGGTGAATCATTGAGCGACTCAATGGGAGTAATCTTTTCTTCGGCAAGCTTGGCGATCGACCAAGACTCTAAAGCCGAAAGTGCCATGTCATTGGGCGCAGGTGTCGCGGTGTCGAGACAACGCTCGAGTGCGGCTTTTAGTTGTGAGGTGTGATGTTGTTGGCGCTTGAGACGATCGCGCAACTCATCACCATTAATATGAACGTCCTGCAATTCACGCTCAAGTTGGTCGATGCGTGACTGGAGGGTTTGCGTCAGGGTTTCCTGACGTTGGATGACTAGCTGAGAGAGTTGCAACTGCTCTTGAGCTTGACGTAACAAAACTTGCGCTTGCTGACTGCGCTCATTGCAAAACTGTAACTCTTGCTCTAAGACTTGTCTCGGCAAAACATTGAATAGAGTTGTTGGCTCACCGAGTATATTTGCAGATACGCTCTGAAGCTGAGTTTGCGGCTCTGGCATTAGTGGGCTAATGCTCTCTTGTGATGATGAATCGCCAAATCCTGCTTGACTCATGACTTACCTTCACACCAAGAATTTTACTTAGTACAAAATTTTATCTCAAAAATTTGCTTTTTGTATCATTAATTTTAATGAATTGATCAGAACTCACGACAATGTTCGTATTAAACATGACAAATTACGCCATTTATTTGCGAGCGCGATCGCCTAGAAAGTAATTGTCGCCATAGTGTTGCCATAACATCGTATAGATTTGGATAAGGTCAAAAAAATTCACCTCATCTAACTATTAATTCTACTTTGAGGAACATTTGTGAAGATTAGTAAAGCAATCATTGCTTATAAGTCAGGTAGTCAAATTGGCAAAATATGGGCGGAGCGATGTAGTCATGAGCTAGAAGAGCTTGGGGTCAAAGTATTAATTGGTCCAACGGGAGCAACTGATAATCCCTATCCTGTATTTTTGGAATCGATGCACCAATCCATCGATCTCGCCGTTGTGTTAGGTGGGGACGGCACAACTTTGGGAGCAGCTAGGTATCTAGCAAAACTTGGGGTTCCAATTTTGGCAATTAACGTCGGGGGGCATTTAGGATTTCTCACACACTCGATAGAGGAATGCGAAAATACTCGTGAAATTTGGGATCGGCTATTGTCCGATCTCTTTGCGATCGAGAAGCGAATGATGCTAGAAGCGAAGGTAGTTACTGTTGATGACGGTTTGGGTGGGCGATTAGGTCAGCCCTGTGGCCCTTTTTTATGTCTCAACGAGATGTGCATAAAGCCAGCTTCTCACGATCGCATGGTTACATCATCCCTAGAGCTAGAAATTGATGGAGAAGTTGTCGATCAATATCATGGTGATGGACTAATTGTGGCGACACCCACTGGCTCGACTTCTTACACGGTGGCGGCAAATGGTCCAATCGTCCATTCGGGAATGCACGCGATCGCGATTACGCCGATTTGTCCATTGAGCTTATCGAGTCGGGCGATCGTGATTCCGCCCAAATCAACGGTCAGTATTTGGTCGCTTTCTGCTGATGACTTTAGTTTAAAGCTATGGACAGATGGCGTGATGGCGACATCAATTTTTCCTGGACAGAGAGTTGATATCCAGATGTCAGAACATCAAGCGCAATTTATTGTCTTGCGAGAAGGATATTCATATTATCAAGCTTTACGTCAAAAGCTTTTGTGGACAGGCGCAAGAGTGCGTTATCCAAATGAGTATAGACATTAGAAATGGCGCTTTGCGCCATTTCTAATGTCTATACTCATGTCTATTCAAAACCAGAAAAATTTTTCTGGTTTTGACAACAGCGCCGTGCGCTGTAACTAGTCACGAAATGCGATGCGACCAGTTTTTGGCAAGCTAAAGGCGAGAAAGAAAAATAAATACAAGATATAAACAATTCCCCCAACTGCACCGACAAAGGCTAAATTTTCAACAGGTACACCATTATGAAATGTGGTGCCAAAACTTAGGGGCGGCTCAAACCAAGTTTTACAAATATCGCCAAGTTGCTCGACATTGATGAATGCACAATTCGCAAATAACAATCGAAAACCTACGCTCAAAACACAATAAACAGTTGTCGCCCAACGCCATCCTAAATAAATCGGTTTTAGACTTTTACGTGAAGCTTCAATATCTTCATTTAAATCTTGCCAAAACCAGAGCGCAAGGACGATTAAAACTAAAGCAACAATTCCTGAAATATAAGATATTCCTAAGCTGCCGATCGCCAAATAAATAGTAATCAGTAGCAGACTGGCGACACGCCAATACAAAAGCAGCGATTTTTTGATCGCTTCACTATCACTCCGAAAAGCCCAAACCAACAGTCCAAAAGGTATCAAAACAGTAAATAGCAGAGCTAATCGATAGTCTAGCCATACAAGTTGACGAATAAGGGTTGCATCCATAAAAGCGAAAATTTCTGACCAGATCTTTTACTGTATGTTACTGTACAGCGCCGCAAGCATAATAAAAACCAAAACAGCAGTGACTCACGCTCAGCGTGAGTCACTGCTTTTTTGGTTTTTACATCGCAACAAAAATAGCGAGATTTAAACTAATAAGTCTAAATCTCGCTACAAATGGGCTTAACGAAACATCTATGTTGCTGTCTTTTACTTTGTCAAAGAAACACAATTTTCACATCAGCTATTTAGCTTGTCTCATCGTTTTATAGCGATCGCCGTTACTAAAAGATTAGACGTTGTGGCGCGGAGCGCCACAACGCTAATTCTTAGGTTTTGGTGATAGCTATAAGATAGAAGTGGAAGCGATCGCATACATCTTCACATTCCAAGATCGCTCTTTATAAAAAAGATAATTGTGCAAAATCCCTTCAAACTGCATTCCTGATTTTTCTAAAACCCTCGCCGAAGCAAGATTATCCACATCACAAACTCCTTGAATTCGTTGTAATTGCATTACATGAAAGCCAAAGGCGATCGTCGCTTTTGCCGCTTCAGTCATCAATCCCTGTCCCCAATAATTCCTTGCTAGTGTATAACCTAAGCTTCCGCGTCGATGGTGCGGTGTAGCAAATAAACTGCAAGTTCCAATTAACTTACCGCTTGCTTTTCCCACAACTCCCCAATCCATGCCTTTGCCATCGCGATAGATTTGGAAGACAAAGTTATTTAAGTATTCGTAGGTGTCCTCAATTGACTGATGCTCTGTCCATGAGGTGTAAGTCGTGATTTGCGGATCGCTAGCATAGGCAAAAATAGCTTCGGCATCTTCGATGGTCATTTTGCGAAGTATCAGGCGAGGTGTTTGTAAGGTGAGAAATTGCTCTGGCAGATCTAGCATTAGTTATTTTTGGAAACAGCTTGAACAAGCAAGGGGCTTAAGCCCCTTGTTAAGGTTATGAAAATTAGACTGTAATGATCCCCCCCAGCCCCCCTTAACAAGGGGGGAGAATATCTTCTTCCCCCTTTTTAAGGGGGATTGAGGGGGATCTTCTTTTTAGCTTTAAAAAGTAATTCTTAAATGGTTTCTAAAATATGACGCGAAGCGTCGTATTTTCA
>JBBRQX010000171.1:0-6108 GCA_038225745.1 Pseudanabaenales cyanobacterium
ATAAAGAGAGTAAGTTGCTTTTTGGGAAGGCGATTTAGGGTTCAGGCGATCGCTAAATTCATCTCATCTAAACAATTTTAAAAATTCTTTGAGTTCATCTAAAGCAGGATGTTCAAAATCCCAAATATGTTGCTTATTATTCATGACATAATCAAATTTTGCTACACTACAATATTCGCTAGCATGATTTTTTTCTTGATTAGTGCAAGTATCATGTCGTATATAGTTATTAACCCAAAGCTTATCAAAATCTTTTTGACTAATTGGTTTACTACTAGATTTTTCTACGCAACTTCTCCATGATTCTAAACAGTCCGCATATGGTGAAGATTGCGATTTAATTAACTTTAATATAGTTTCTAATTCACCAGTACCATTAACATTCATAAGATGACAAGCTATCTGAATATCTGGAAGTTCTTCAGTGGTGATAGTAATAAAATTACTAGCTTTTTCTATTTTATTTTTCTGTACCAATGGAAATATATTTGCAATTTCCTTATTTATAGTCTCAAGCCAATCTAATGGTTGCTTATAATCCATATCTAAAACTATGCCAATTTTATTGATAGGATTCTTCTGAGCTTCATCTTTAATTTTTTGTAATCCATTATTTATCTTCGTAGGATCCGATCCATCTAAAGATAAGTAAGCATTTTCTGCTATGTCGATTCTTTTGATATCCGCACAATTTGTATTGAGGTAATTTACTAAAGCCTGTATAAAAAATTTGTCATTTTTACTCTCAACAATTAATCGATTACTCACCTCTAACTCCCCCACCATGAGATAAGCTGTATTCTAGAGTTTCCATGTCGCGTTTAATTCCAATTATCTGACCAGTTTTAACACTTCTAGCCATTTCAAAATGTGAAGCTAAACTACTAAATTCATTCTCTAAACCAACTTCTGTGAATGCTTTCAACATTTCTAAGCTATGAGTAGTTGCAAATATCTGCACATTTAACTCTTTTGCTAAACGGAATAACATTCTCCATAAACTTGTTTGGCTAGCGTAGTGAATACCATTTTCAATTTCATCCACAAGTAAAATATTACTACTGTTATTTATTATTGAAAGAATAATCGCAACAACTCGATTAATAGCATCTCCGAACAAAGATAAAGGTAGCCTTTTTTCATTTTTTCTTGTCAAATAAATCATAGGACTTCCTATGCCAAAGTACTCGACTAATTCTATAGACGAATCTACTATCTGCAATCCTTTTAGAACCTCTTTTTCTCGATAATTCAGTCTAGCCTTATCATACTCGTCGGCAATTTGTACATTTGAAACTATGAAAGATGATGGTATAAAAGGTATAATTTTATCCTCAGGAAGTATAGAATTTGTTCCTACTATTCCTTGTTTAGTAGCGATTAAGTTAGTACTAAAATTATCCGTATCACCAATGATGATATTGATCTTAAGTCTAGATGTTCTAGCCGATAACAAATCTGCATATCTGACATAATTATCGCTTGATTTATCTAATTCTTTAAAATGTTGAATAGAATTATCATCGTCAATAGATATAAAAAGTTTGCAGGATTGATTAGTATATTCACTAGACTGAATAGATATTTTTTTGGAATTATCTTGGTTAAAAAACATATTATCCCAAGCCCTTTCAGGTAAGGTTTTGTCAAACTCCTCCGATTCGTGGCGATATCCTTTAAGTGAAGCGATTGTGCTGGGTCTTGGCGAACTAGTTAGCAGTAAAGCTTCTAAAAGTGCGGTTTTTCCTGCATTGTTTTTACCTGTAATGAGATTTACTGTTTTAAAACCAGAGATTGAGGTGTTTTCAAAGCATCTGAAGTTTTGAATTGAGATATCTCTGATCATAGTTTTTGCCAATTTAAGTGAACATTACAAAATATTTTAAGCTGAAAACGCGAAAGGATGGCGCTAAGCACCACCCTTTCTAATGCTGAAAATTGCGATCGCAATTTATAAAAACCACCACATGAGGAATATGCCTAAAATCGAACCTGCAACCACTTGAACGGGTGTATGCCCTAACAGTTCTTTGAGAGGATCGTGTTCTTCTTCAAAAACTTCCACCATGATTTGATTAAGAACTTTAGCTTGCTTACCTGCGGCGAGGCGGATACCTGTGGCATCGTACATGACGATAAATGCGAAGACTGTGGCGATCGCAAATTGTGGTGTGTCCCATCCTTGAGTGCGTCCGATCCCTACCGCCAGTGCTGAGACTAAAGCCGAATGAGAGCTAGGCATACCACCTGTTTCAAATAGCACCTTAAATCTGACTCTTCTAAATTGGGCTAACTCGATAAATAGCTTGAGTAGTTGGGCGGTCAGGCTAGAACATAAAGCAATTAGCAAAACTTGGTTATCGAGGATTTCGCCAACAGGATGGATGTTCATATCAATTGAGGAAGTAGGTTCAAAAAATAGTTCGAGAATGGGATTTAGTTTTTTCGAGCAGTGATGTAATCTGCGATCGCCATCAGTGGCAAAGCAGCATCACCATAACTGACAAGTTGAGCCTTAGCTTGTTCCACCAGTTCCTGAGCTTTTTGCTGAGAGGTTTCGATGCCCCACAAACTTGGGTAAGTAACTTTTTGGGCGGCGAGATCTTTTCCAGCAGTTTTGCCAAGCTGCTCAGAAGTCGATGTGATGTCTAGGATGTCATCAATGATTTGAAAAGCTAAGCCAATGTTATTAGCATAGGTGGATAGACGTGTGATGTCGGTATCATTTGCACCCGCAAGTAAAGCCCCACAGATGACACAGGACTCTAGTAAGGCGGCTGTTTTATGAATATGGATAAATGTGAGGGTTTCGGCGGTCACATCTGATTTACCTTCACATTCTAGATCGACTACCTGACCACCGACTAAACCTGTCGCCGCGACAGCATGACCAAGATGGGCGATCGCCTTCAAAATCCGCTCGGCAGGTACGCCTTTAGTTTGTGTGGCAATAAATTCAAAAGCATATGCTAGTAATGCATCCCCCGCCAAAATCGCAATATCATCGCCATAAACCTTGTGATTAGTCGGTTGGCCACGTCGAAAGTCGTCATTATCCATGGCTGGCAGATCGTCATGGATCAATGACATTGTATGCACCATTTCCATCGCGCAGGCGGTGGGCATCGCCGAGGCGCGATCGCCACCCAATAATTCAGTTGCTGCAATGCAAAGAATCGGACGTAAACGCTTACCACCAGCCATCAGTGAGTAGCGCATCGACTCGTAAATTTTTTCGGGATAGGTAACAGCGATCGAGGCATCAAGGGCTGCCTCAACCTCTTGTTTGCGATCGCGCAAATACTCATCTAAATTGAATGCGCCTATTTTGGGCAATGTTTGTGGTGGCATGGGTGGCTATGATTTCAACAATAACTAGTATCAGAATTTGGGGCATAACTCCAGACTTTGTCTAAGACGTATATTACAGCGCTTTGCACTCTAATAAAACCTTGCTGAAGATCGCAAATTAAATAAAAGCCAAATATGATTCGGCGGACTTCACCCGCCGAATCATATTTGGCTTTTGAGATGTAGGGCTTTGCCCTGCGACTCTCTATGACGCGCTATAAGAGAGAGAATATCTTGGAAACACGCTAATATTGTCCAATCTATTAGTTTAATCAATTACCTATTGCTTATCTAGCACTTATGTTTCCCAAAAAATTTCTGATGCAAATGGCGCAAACTCATCAGCTTTCTGTCGATCAAGAAAGTGTTTTCCTATTGCGATTTGGGGAAGAGCGCGAAGATCGTGAAGTTGCTAGCTTTTTAAATATTTCTGAAGAAGCTTATCGCAAGCGTATGGGAGAAATTTATCGCAAGTTTGACATCAGTGGCAAGGGACCTGGTAAAAGTAATCGCCTCTTGCACATTTTGCAAAACTATTTAGAAGCCAGTTCATCGAGCGACCAAGACTTATCTATTGCCAACCGATCTAATCAGGGATCGGCGATCGACATTGAAGAACTGGTGCAGCAAGTACGCGATCGCAGCCGACAGATCATCCAAGAGCGCTGCGCCACGCTGCGAGTCTTGGATATGTCGCACCCGATCAATCTCGAAAATATATATACAGGAACTGATGTTCTCGAAAAAATTACTAGCCGCCGCCGTTTGGGAATTGCTGATTTGCTAGATACTTATCATGGACGCGATCGCCTTGAAATGGGGGGCATCAATGAAGATCGGGTTTCGAGTATGGATGCTCTCGATCGCTATAGCAAACTGATGTTGCTAGGTAAACCGGGGGCAGGACAAACGACGTTATTGAAATACACGGCTTTGAAATGTTCACAAGGTGAGATTTTTAGCGACTTAGTACCGATTTTTGTGACATTGCGCCAGTATGCAGGCGCAGAATCTCAGCCAAGTCTACTAGATTATATTTCTCAGGACTTTCATACTTATAGCATTGGCGATCAGCCAACTCTTAAACAAGTTTTACAACAGGGGCGGGCTATTCTATTTTTAGATGGACTTGATGAAGTTCGTGAAGATGATTTGCATCGAGTTCTCGAAGATTTGCGGAGCTTTTCGGAGCAATACTATCCCAATCGCTTTGTGATTACCAGTCGATTGGGAGCGCAGGAATATGTGTTTGAGAAGTTTACAGAAGTTGAAGTGGCAAACTTCCAACCAGTGCAAATTTCTCAATTTGCTCAACGTTGGTTTGCTGGTAATTCTCGATATATTGAGCTTTTTTTACGGAAAGTAGAAGATAATCGCCCAATTCAAGAGTTAGCCACTAATCCTCTATTATTGACTCTGTTGTGTTTGGTTTTTGATGAATCTGGCGACTTCCCAAATAATCGTTCGGAACTCTATCGCGAAGGATTGGAAGTATTGCTAAAAAAATGGGATGCCAAGCGGAATATTGAACGATATCAAATCTATAAAAATCTATCGATGCAACGGAAAGAAGATTTATTGGCTCAAGTTGCCTGTACAACTTTTAATCAAGGTGACTACTTCTTTCGGCAAGTCGATCTAGAACGTTATATTACTGACTACATTCGCAATTTGCCTAAAGCACATACCGATGAAGAGGCTCTGCAACTTGATAGTGAAGCGATTATTAAGGCGATCGAATCACAACATGGGTTATTTGTGGAACGCGCTAAGGGAATTTATTCTTTTTCCCATTTAACTTTTCAGGAATATTTAACGGCGAGAGAACTTATCTACAATGGCAATCCTGACACGCTGAGATTGTTAGCAAGTAAAATCACCGATCGCCGTTGGCATGATATTTTGCGTCTGGCGGTGGGCATGATGCGATCGGCGGATGAATTATTACAGTTGATGAAAGATGAATGCGATCGCCTGTTAGTTGACGATCAGCAATTACAAAGTTTGTTGCAATGGGTCAAACAAAAATCGGAATCTGCTCAAGTTCCCGATCGCATTCAATCAGTACGCGCATTTTATTTAACGCTCGGTCGTGCGATCGCGCAAAGTGTTCCTCTCAATTTGGCGAATGTCCTAGCACGCATCCTTGTACTCGATCTCGATCTTTGCCAAAATCGCAATCTCAACATCGATCTCGCATTTGATTTAGCGCGAGCGCTAGAAGCTAAAGATGGTGAAGATCTCGGACTTGATTTGGAACTCGATCTCAGTCTGGCTCAAGAATATGCTCAAGAAATGCATGATCCTGAATTAGCAAATGCTTTAACTGAATTGATTGCAACTTGTCCTGAAGATGCGGATAGCGATATTAAATGGGAAGATTGGGCAAATAATCTGCGCCAACAAGCGATCGCTAGTCGCAATATCGGTCAAGTCTGGGATTTCAAATCCAATCAACTTGAGCATTTACGTCAATATTGTGAGGCAAATCGTCTTTTAGTCGAATGTCTCGAAAGTGATTGTTATGTGCATCAGCCCATTAGACAGGCGATCGAGCAAAGTTTGCTTTTACCCATTTCCTCAAGCGCTTAAAAATTTTAAAAGGGTTGCTTTTTAAGCTTAGAGACAGTCAAAAAATAATCGATCCTTTATTTACCTTAGAAATCACTGGGATCGCCCACTCCTATAGCAGCAATTTTCTTAAGTAATGGGATTATTTACTTTTTGGTAAACTCTTAAAAGCTCCAAAAGATCCCC
>JBBRQX010000172.1:0-6107 GCA_038225745.1 Pseudanabaenales cyanobacterium
TAACTTGGGCAAACTGACTGATTTTATAATTCTTTTCAAAAACTTCTAAGATTTTTTCGCTGACCCAATAAGAGATCGGACTCCCTGTTATCTTGCTGAAATCTTTCTGAGTAACATTTAGATAACGATTTTGACCGCTTAAAAATTCTTGTTCTTTGGATGCAGAATCTTTAAAATCAACTAAGCGAACATAACACCCTGTCTGATTATTAGGAGATTCATTAGCCAAAATAAACGCAGTTGACTGTACCACCTCACCGCCAATTTCAGGAAAAGCTCTAGCTCCTAAATGCACCATATTTGCGATCAAATAATTTTCTAAAATTTTCTTTCGCAGCTTCTCATAAGAACTTAAAAACATCCAAGACTGTTGATTAATCGTCCCCATATAACCAAACTTCTCTGTCATTTGTAAGGTTCTTTCCATAAACATTGCAAACAAATCGGACTTCGCATCAGGATGAAACTTATCCGCAAAAGCCTTAACGATCGCATTAAAAGAAGAACTACCCATATAAGGCGGATTCGCCACCACCACCCGATACTTTTGTTGCAATAAACTTGCCACCCTCACCACATCGCGCACCAACCCCCAATCCCCAGCCGAACCCAAAACCGCAAACCTCACCTCAAGGCGAGCGATTTCTGCATAGACACGATCCGCATCAAACAAAGGCGGCACAATCAAACTACCCAAATGATCCGCATCCAAAAACGCCGCTAATAGCGATCGCAAACCATCCGACACCTCAGCCCCATCCCGAATAATCGCCGACAGCGAAGACAACTCAATCTGCTCCCTCACCTCAACCATCAAAGGCAACTGCTCCACCATCCCAAACCCATCCAAAACCAACTGATGACTAGCAAGAGCTAATTGAGAACTAGATTGAGAAATAGACTGCGCGATCGCCGCATCCGCCTCACTAAAAAACCGCCGCGTATTCCGCACATGGACAATATTTAACCGCAAAGGCTTCCTTAAAATCCGTGAATTTTTTGCCCTTGCCTTCATTAACACCGCAAAACTAGCCAACTGCATCGCGCGATCGTCAATATCCAAACCAAACAAATTATGCTCCAAAATCAAAGCAGGAATCTCGCGATCAGCATACCCCTGCTCCTTATAAATCTCAAACAACAAATCAAACGCATACACCAGAATATGACCACTACCACAAGCAGGATCGCAAAGAGTGAGGTCAGTGGGGAGGAGAAGAGATCCCCCTAAATCCCCCTTAACAAGGGGGACTTGAAGAGAATCTTTTCCCCCCTTATCAAGGGGGGCTAGGGGGGATCTCTCCAAAAAATACGGCATCTTCTCCCGTAACCCCGACTCAGGATGCGACTCCAGCCACAACCGCCCCAACGAATTCTCCACCATATAGCGCACAATCCAATGCGGCGTAAACAACTGCGTCGCCGCAGGAATATCTTCCGCACTCACCTTCGACTTCGCGCCAATCACCTCATCTTTCCGTTCCGAAATATAAAACTGATACAGCCAACCCACAATCTCAATATCTTGCCAATCCACCTCCGCGATCTCATTAATCAACTTCCGCAGGATCGAATCACTATTTAATAAATTTGGCGGTAAAAATAGAATCGTAAAATCCTTTTGATGCTCAAACAAGAATGGAATCGCCGCCGCCAAATCGCCACATTGCAATAACAATAACTTGCGATAAAGCCATTCTTCAGGATTCGGTTGCCGCGCCGCCACCTCGCGCCACTCCGCCAACTTCGCCAAATCAAAACCAGCAAAATCTCCCGCCGCCGCGATCGCCCCCACCTCTCGTAACAGATCAGGATCAGGCGCTTTCGTATCCTTGAGCGCAGGATCATTACAACCCAAACACCAATAACCAAGATAACCATTCACCTCCATAAACCGCAACGCTACCAAACGGTTAAACCAAATATAAGCAATCTCATCCGTAACCTTAGCGATCGCCATTTGATGATTGTCGCCCCCCTTGCGATAGCGATCGATCAACGCCATTAAATCCTGATAATATTTCCCCTCCTCCTCATTCAAAGTTAATCCATTCACCATCAACCCACCCGTCACCTCTTGCGATCGCGCCATTCCCTTCTGATCGATGCCAAACATCTGCAAGCGCGATCGCACCTGCTCGATCAGCATAGTTCTCGCCCCAGTCGCAAAATTACGGATCGCAGTACGGTTCATCGATTTATCACTACTCCTAAGGTAACTAACTGAAGTTACGCGGAAACATTTAGAACCCTCACCCCTAGCCCCTCTCCCATGAAGGGAGAGGGGAACAAGAAATTATCTCCTACTCCCCTTCTCCCCTAGTGGGAGAAGGGGTTGGGGGATGAGGGGGCAATTTTCACTCTATGTAATATCAGTATCTAACATCATGCCACTATTCCAGCCTGATCCGCTTGCCTTGCCTGATTTCCTTGATCATCGCTCTTCCTAAAGCAGTCACATATTCCTTAACCTCCTCCTCAGTTTCTAAAATCGGCTTAGTGACTAAATCTGTGGCGCGAATCGCCGTGATCGGCTTAATCACAGGAATTTCTACAGGTGGCTGATCGCTCATGTCACTTGTTTGAGATTGTTTCTGGGCCTCTTGCTGCATTTCTTTTTGAATCGCGATCGCTTGCTCATCAATACGACTAATCAAAGAGTTATACAAACTTTTTAAATCAGTCTCACGAGCGATCGCCGCGTCAATATTTTTTGATTCATTGGCGATCGCCACTACCCGATCCAGATCCGCCGTTGCACTGGAGAGCGCGATCTCATTTAAGCGATCGCCTAGATCGCCACTAACTTGAGAAACATAGGCTTGAGTGACATAGGTTTGCACCTGTTCGCGCATTTGCAAACTTTGCTGCTGTACCGTATCAATTCGCGATCGCAACACCTCCCGCACCCGATCCTGTACTGGTTGCAAAATCACCTTTAACTCAGGAATTCGCTTAGTCGGGTCAGGTAGTGCCAAAATTTGTTTTGCCGTCTCCACCCGTTGCCGTAAAGCCTCATCCTGAATGTGATGCAGGTCTGGCTCTAAAGCTTTAAGTTGCGCGATCGCATTCTGGAAAATATTAATTTGACTGGTAAAAAAGGAATGCAGTTTTGCGCGATCGTCAATATAGCTCTCTAATTCTTCCTGATGCTCCTTAATCAACCTAAAGAAATTCGCTGCACCATCATGATCGAGCAGTTTGCGGGTTAGCTCTAGATGCGCTGTTAATTCCTGTCTAAAAGGTAAGGGGAAAGGTAAGCGATCGCGATCGGCTAAATTCAACCATTCCTGCAAAGGCGCAATGTGTTGTTTATTCAAAGCTTCCCGATACTGCTCATAGAGTCTTTGCCAATCCGAAGCAGGATTTTGATCAAACAAACCATCACTTGCCAAATCTCGCGCCACCTTCACCGCACTCAGATCCACTTCTTGCGTGAGCCGTACTAGATATTCATCCTTCCCCACCTTAGAAATCAACTTTTTCACCAAGTCTTTTTCCTTAGGGTTGACCGTTTCAGTGTGATGTCGCAGTTCGGCTTTGCCTAGACTGACTAGCTCTGCAAATACGCCAAGGACATCAAACTCAGCCCAGCCATAGGGACGAGCCTTAAACTTATCAACCAAATTCCGAACGCTCACCCGCCGCTGCGATCTAGCTTCATCTTCCAGATATAGATTGATCTCTCCATGCGCTCTCACATTCGGATGATCGGAATTTAATAGATTTTGCTGCTCAGTGTTGCGGTTTAAGGTATTGCTAATCGCCGCTTCGTCATGAAAGCCACTGCCCACATAGTCCAATTTGCTATAGACATTTAAGACTAAATACTGCAAGCCTTGCAAAATTACCGATCGCGTATCCCTTGCAGAAATATTGACGCGATTACCGCAAGCAAATACATCTGCTTCTGCAATTAACTTTCTGAGAATGTTGGCGATTTCTTCCTTCCGCTTACTATTTTGATCGGCGCGAACATCCAAAATCTTCTGAATTGACGTACTCAAACCAATACGACTTTTATCGCTAATGTACTTAGTAGTTTTGACTAACTCATTAATCTCATCTATCAAATGTTGATCATCAGGCAGACGGATCAGCACTTCTTGTCCCGCCGAAGTTGCCATCAAACAATTTGTATCTTCTTGAAAATCCCGATAGCGATCGGCATTGGGCGTAATGATATGCAATGTAAAATCATCTTGTTGGTTGCCAACAGTGCGATCGTCGATCTTTCTGTTGAACTCATACTGATGGCGATCGTCAAACTTATATTTCTTGTCAGGGAAGATCGCACTCCAAATCGCTGTTTGCAATTGATTAGTTATTTCACTCGGATCGATCGCCACATTCTTAATTTCGCGTCCGATATCCTGCTCTTCTTGCGTCAAAAAGATATATAGATCGCCCTCACGCTGAATAAGGGTTTGGCGCTCTAGGCGCTCTAATGAAGCTCTAATGCGATCGCGGAGGGCAAGGCGATCTTGGTCAATCTCACTCAGGGAGAGCGTTGTCAAATTATCTAAATTTGCCCGAATCGACTGCACGTACTTGATCATAAATAGAGTTTTGAAAATATCGAGATCGCAAGGTTGCAACTGTGAATTTTCAGCCGCCTGTGCAATCGTCCGTTTCACCGAAGTATCGAGAAACCCTTCAATCGCCAAATAAAAGCGATCAAATGGAACTAAAATATCACTCTCACTTTCAGCAAAATCCTTCGCCGCAATTTGGAACGCATCCAACAGCGATCGCTCTCCCATCGCCAAATGTTTTCCCGCCGCCCCTGTCAAGCGAATCTGTTCAAATACCTTCTGCAATAATTTAAACTGGTAAGGAATAAATGGATAAGTTGCCGCAAACTCCTCAGCATTCAAATAACTAGGCAGATCAGCGCAGTCTTGGCTAAAGGTAACTTGATTTTTGAGGATTGCTTCTTTTTGGGCGTACAGATCTTTTAAATATGCTTGCGCTGCCTCCTTCTTGACTAAAAGTCTAAGCCGAATTACTTCATCAGTATTTGCCGACGACAAACTAAGCGGACGACCAAAGCGCCCCACAATTTTCGAGAAATCATTACCCTTTAGACGATTTTTAGTGATTTCATCCATTGCCTCTTGCGACGTTACCACCACCCACGCTCTTCCCTGACAGGCCACGCCCAAATCTTCAACCACAGTTTGCAGATTGAGCATGAGGTCACTATTTTCGCCAATATACTGCCCCACCTCATCGACCATAAATAAGACTTGATGTTGTCTACTTTGGCGATCGAGATATTCCTTAACTCCACGAGCAAACTTTTCAGGTGTAATTTCCAGAGGTTGATTAAAATGATCGATCAATCGATTCGATTCATCTGCATTCATACCTGAGCTGATATGCAAAGCCTCAGCAATCTGTTCTTGGCAGAAACCCCATGTATTGCGTTCAGTTTCCCAAGATTCACCATTTATCGATTGAAAGGCATTCTTAAAGCCAAGATAATTTCCCTTTTTGTCTAATTGGCGTTCAAATTCGGCGATCGCAGGCACTGCACCAAAATATCCCAATTTCTCATCAAAAACCTTTTGAAAAACCTTGACAATGCTATCTTTTTGAGATTTGCCACTAGCGTCAGCCTTCGAGTCAATATTAAACAAAATCACATCGGCTGGTGTCTGCGCTGATCTCTGAATATTAGCCCTTAGTATGGGATCTTTAATGCGATCGCTATCAAAAAAGTCAATAGCTCTTTTGCGATCAATCTCTCGATTCTCAAGAATATATGCCAAGATCTTCAAGAAATGTGATTTTCCCGATCCAAAAAAGCCCGCGATCCATACTCCAATTCTGTCTGTAGGTGCATCCAGAGCATTATTATGGCGATTAAAAAAATCGTTAAAATGCTTATCGAGTTCTTTCGTAACCACATATTCATCTAACTCTTGCAGGATGCTGTCAGCATCATCCTGCCCCACCTTAATTACCCCATTAATATTACGTTCGATATCCTTGTCAAACAATTCCTTGATTTTCATGATTTCTTCTTAGTGTTTGTAATTTTCGTTATATCAATATTTGGTAAGTAGGTAGACAAAAAACTTGAAAATCTCAAAGCTTTGGGA
>JBBRQX010000173.1:0-6103 GCA_038225745.1 Pseudanabaenales cyanobacterium
TCACTAAGGGATCGAGCAACGAGTTGTACTGCACTGCCATGACGACAAATACTAAAAAGGAAGCCAGCAGACCTAAGGTTCCAAATGCGCCAGATAGATTGTCATTCGCTGCCTTCGCAATGCTGGGTAACAGAGTTACACCATCTGTTAAATAGATCGCCGCGATCGCCTGTTCCGTTTGTTTGAGTGCATCACTGAGACTCGCCCCGCGCTCTAGACTGCCAAGTACCAAATAGACCTGACGCTGATTGATTCGCTGGATTTCACTAGGAGCGCGACCTTCGCGAATTTTGGACACATCAGCGAGGCGGACAGGACGATTATTGCTGACAAATAGGGGGACTTGCTGCAATTGTGATGCATTTTTACGCAAGGCTGGATCGAGTTGGACGCGCACATCGATCAGGCGATCGCCACGTTGTAACTGCGTGGGAACGGAACCTGTAATTGCAGTTTGCAAAGTCGAGCCGATCGCTTGTGTCGATAGTCCCAATGCTTGCAAACGTTCCCAATCAGGAATGATCTGGACTTCGGGCTGACGTGCATCGGTATCAGGACGGAAGTTGGCTCCTTTGACCTTTTCTAAGGCGCTGAGAACTTCTATACCTGCTTGAGCTAATAATTCGGGATTAGAACCTTGCAAAACCACATCAATATCGGTGCGTGGCACAGGGGAATTATTGACGATAATTCCGCGCACTTGCCCAGGATTAACCCTGATTCGCACTCCTGCTAAATTTAAACGCCCGATTTCCTGATTAACGCGACTGACAAAGCCAGCAAGGTCAGCATTGGGCTTGAGGGTAATTGTGCTACCACTGCGGAGTGGGTTGGAAGTAACGTTATTGCCAAAGGAACCACCACCAATTGTGGCAAAGGAATAGGCGGTTTCAGGCTGCTTAATCAGGATTTCGTCAACCATTTTCATGACCTTCTGATTTTGAGCAAGGGTTGTACCTGCGGGAAATTGAGCATTGAGGTTGACATCTCCCGTTTTGACTTGGGGAATGATTTCTTGGGGAAGTTGTCGTCCCATCAGGAAGCCAGTGCCACCGAGTATGACAAAAAGACCAATTACGACCAACAGACGATATGGAACAATCCTCGCTAAAAATCCTGCATAGCCAAGAGTCGCCGCCGCAAAACGACGCTCAAATCCACGCATAAACCAAGTTTCATTTAAACGGCTCGACCAAGGAATGGCTAATAGTCGCGAAGCTAGCATTGGTACTACGGTTACCGCGATCGCGATCGAAGCTAATACGGCAAAGCTAATGGTGAGAATGAGTTGATTAAATAGTAGCGATAGAAATCCGCCCAGTAATAAAAATGGAAAGATAACGACGAGGTTGGTGCTAGTCGAAGCGATTAGGGCTGATTCAATTTCGGTGCTGCTTGCCTGTGATTGCTCGATAATCTCGTCAAAATCAGGATCACCACCTTTCCGTTTGCGAATTTTCTCAATACCGATCGTGATATTTTCCAACATCACAATTGAGTTATCGACAACGATTCCTACCCCTAGAGCCAGTCCACCGAGACTAAATAGGTTTAGAGAGAATCCAAAAATACCCATGCAAATGATCGCGGCTAGGGTAGCTAGGGGAATGGCAAGCGTAATGATTAAAGTCTGACGTAACGAGCCGAGAAATAGAAATACAGCGATCGCAGCTAAGCCTGAACCAAAAATTCCTGAGGAGGTAACGTTCGCCACTGATGCTCTGATTAACTTTGACTCATCAAGGGTCGCAGTTAATTCGGCATCATTGGGAATTAAACCACTAGATTGCAGGTTTTTAATCTTTGCTTTAACTCGATCAATCACTTCGACAGTATTAGCATCGGGCTGTTTGGTTACCAATAACCGCACGGCTTCCTGTCCATTTAATGTTGTGAAAACACGTTGCTCTTCAGTACCATCGATAATGTCAGCAAAGTCTCGTAAATACACCTGTTTGGGTGCGATCGCTGTATTAGTATTAGGACTTCTGACAATAAAAGATAATCCTTCTAATTCTTTAACATTACTGAACTTGCCAACCGCACGAGTCAATGGTTCCACTGCGCCATCGCGCAATCTTCCGCCTGACACATCGACATTGCGATCGCGCAAAGCATTAAGAACATCACTAATATTTACGCCGACGGACTGCAAGCGTTGGAGATCGAGATTGACCTGTATTTCTTCTCTGACACCGCCAACCACATCAACACCCGCCACACCAGGCACAATCGATAACTCTCGTGATAATTCCTCATCCGCAAATAGCCGTAAATCTGATAGCGATCGCGAAGGTGATGTCAGCGCAAATTCATAAATCGGAAATTGGGATGGATCAAATTTAAAGATCCGTGCATCTTCGATCTCGTCAGGTAACTGACTACGCCCACGGTTAAAACTAGCGACAGTATCATTGAGAGCCTGATTAACATCACTCCCCGCTTCAAAAAATAAATCAACCCGCACTTGACCTTCGCGAGTGCGTGAGAAAAGCTGGTTTACGCCTTCTGTCAAGGCGAGGGCTTCTTCTAAAGGCTTAGTCACTTCGGTAATCGCCACTTCTGGGGTAATACCCGGAATATTGACTTGAACACCAATACGTGGATAGACAATGGACGGCAGTAAATCCACTTGTAAACGGCTGATATAGAAGGCTCCCATCACAAAGATGGCAAGCGTTAACATCAAAGTTCCAATATGGCGACGAATTGCGATCGCACTGATACTAAATCCTGTCGGCTTCGGAGTAGGGGAATTCGGGGCGTTCATAAATTACCTCTGGATGATTTTAAAATTATTGGTAGGGGTTTAGCATTTGCGCCAACATATCTCAACTCATCACTGAAATTTCGCTTCGCAAATGCTAAACCCTCTTCGCTTTAAACGATAAATTGTCCCTGCGTTGCAAGGTTTGGGCGAAGCATTCCCAAATAAATGGATCTTAGAATTTGTAAGTATCGGTGGGAATGCTTCGCCCCTACGAATATCAACTCTTATTTTGATTCCGAGATCGCGCTCAGCCTCACAACATCACCATCCTGTAACTTGCCGCCACTCCTGACTATAATGCGATCGCCTTCTTTTAAACCAGAGAGAATCACAACTTTGCCATCACGGCGATCGCCAAGCGTAACTTTACGCGCTGACACTTTTGTCTCTTTCGGATCACCCGTGATCACAAAAACCGTCCCAGTTTTGGGCTTGCCTTTGTCACTGGCATTAGCACTAGATTTTGGATCTGTTTTCAGCTTTGACTGTTGAGTATTCGCGGCATCTTTAGGCGGTTGTGTTGGTCGTCCTACTGCTTCTAGAGCAGTCTCTGCGATCGCAATTTGGCGTGCTCGCTTACCCGAAAACTGTACCCTAGCCAGTTGACCGCTACCAAGCTTATTATCGCGATTCGGAACGACCACTTCCACAGGAATCAATCGTGCGACAGGATCAGCGACTGGCGAAATCCGTCTAACTGTTCCTGTAAACTTTTGATTTGGCAAAGTATCAAAACGAACATCCACGGATTGATTTAAACGCACTTTACTAATCTCTAATTCCGAAATCTGGACAATCACCTTAACTTGACTAAAATCTCCTAGTTTGACAACGTCATTACCTGCAAATAGAAGATTGCCAGTTTCACTAACACGCTCTAGGACAACGCCACTAATCGGCGCTGTAATCGTGGTGTAGGATTGACGCTCCTGCTCTCTTAATTTAATCGCTTCCTGCGCTAAAACTCGTTGCGAACTTGCGCCTACTGTTTGCTCTTGTAAATTAACTTGTTGTTCCGCCGATCGCAATGATTGTTCCGCCGATCGCGCTGTTGTAATCGCATTTTCTGCGGATTGAGAAGTAACTGCTCCTTCTTTAGCCAATTGGGTGAAGCGATTAGCATCAGCTTGTGCTTGCTTATATTGCAGTCTTGCGCGTTCCACTTGAGCGCGAGCATTGCCTACACCCGCATTAGCTTGAGAGACTTCTGCTTCTCGCGCCGCCACTTCTGCTTCGGCTTGTAGCACAGTTGCAGATAGAACTGCATCATCCAATTGGGCGATCGCTTGTCCAGCTTCAACGCGATCGCCTACATCCACATTTAAATCTAGCAAACGCCCTTCCAGACGCGATTTTACGGATACTTCTCTTATGGGTGCGGTCGTACCTGTATATTCATTTTCACCTTCAGGAGCCTCTAAAGTTGCGATCGCAACATCTACGGCGATCACTGGTTTTTGGCTCTGTACTTGAGCTTGAGATGCATCTTTGCTGTTTTGAGAACTGCAACCCGCAGTTACACCTGTTAAGCTAGCGATCGTTGCTAATATCAAAAAAGCTTTCATAAAGGTGGATACAGCTAGTTTTGTTTTTCTAAAGTTATTCTAAGCGATGTTAATTTACTTTGCGTGAGATTTTCAAGAGAAATCTTTTGGTTAAGCATTATCGAAAGCAATCTTTCGGCATACAGTCTGATATATTCTTTTGCTTTTTCGCTAATATCTTCCATTATCTTGTTATCTTTAAATTATGAATTCTATCTATTTGAAATAACGATCAAGCAAATACCACTAAGCCTTACTAATAGCCTCTTGAATCTCGTCTAGGCTAACGTCTGCTTGATCTAATTTTGCGTAGATGAGCAAGACTAATTCAGGTGAAACCACTTGATAGATAACGCGATAACCACCGCTTTTTCCTGTGGGAATATCACTATTTTTGGCGCGAACTTTAAAAATATCGAACTTTAATCATGAGTTTATGCTGTAGCGTCTTCCTAAAGTTGTGACACTGGGAATGTTTGTCCTGCGGCGGCTAGTCTTACAGATTCTTGTAAGTCGGCTAATATTTGTTCTTTGGGTTCGTCAATCAAAGCTAGTCCACTAATAGACCTGTTGGGAAATAAAAGTAAGGCTTAGAGAGGCTTTTACTCTTTCTATCTGTTTTTAAGAAGCATCCAAGTAGAAGTTCCATAAACCAGCCGCATTCAACATTAGACGGTCATCAAAATCAGTTACACGATTCCGATAAACGGCTGTTACGGAGTTATATCGCTTCATACCTCCATGAGCATGTTCACATTTTACTCGTAGACTACTAAATTCTCGATTTTCTTGTTTCTGCTCCTCAGTCAACTCTTGACCTCTTGGCTTTTTATGCGGTAACCGTATATTCACAAACTCGTTTTGTAAGCCCTGATATCCTAAATCCCCCTCAATCACTACTTGATCTGGAATGTTGCTTACCCAATCCTCTTCGTGCAATTGTTTCTTATCATGAACTTTTCCTGCTCTAGCTTTGCTCAGCAAAATGATCCATTTTTTACGGGTACTACCTGTGACATGTTTACGGGTATGGCGCTTTTTTTTTCCTGAGTAATGCTCTTTTTGTTGTTCTGCATCTTTTGGGCGTTGCACTGGTCGCTCTGTGCCGTCAATGATTACTTCTTTGACATCAGCAAACTTGGCTAGAAATTCTTCGATGCTATGGATCTTTCTTTCGGGTAATGCTTGTTTCTTGCCCAAGGCAGTTTCCAGTATTGGCAGTAGTCGATGCACCCAATCATTGGCACAGGAACGATCAAAGCCAAATATCACACTCATTAAGTCAAAGGTGGGATAGCATTTGCAGTACAACAGGATGAAAAACAATTTGTCTGCGCTTGTTTTCAGGGTTGCTTTCCTGCCGCCTCCTGCTGCTCGCCATCGTCTTTTCTTGTCTAACATTTGCTGATATGCTTCTTCAAAACTTGGCAACAACGCCTCGAATGCTTTACGGTTTAGCCCTGTGGTTGCTCGGATTTGCCTATCTTGTTTTAAAATCTTTTCTAGATTTATCATCTTTTTTGAGGTTGTTTTGAGATAATGATACCCGATTTCAAAACTCGATTAAGACTCAAATTATTTCGCTTATAGATTTTCTATTTGCATATGGATTGAAGTGCAGAAATAAATGTGAAATTGCATCTATGTCTTGCTTTTGTTTCCCGACAGGTCTAATAAACTACTTTTCCAAATACGGACAAGTCTCGAATCAGTATTGGTCGATTTTGTTTTAATTTTCCATTTTGCGTATTACAATGAGGACAAACAATTTCATCGTGCAAAAATTGCA
>JBBRQX010000174.1:0-6100 GCA_038225745.1 Pseudanabaenales cyanobacterium
AACGCCACGGTTAAGGGGTCGGATTAATAAGCTATCGGTCAAACAGCTAGAAAGCCTAGCCGAAGCAGTATTTGACCTAGAAACGATCGCTGACCTAACAAATTGGTTACAAAGCAACACCAAGGACAAGTAGGGAATTTATATCGATACAGTTGACAACCATCATGCACGACAGCCAATGTCGTGTATTTTTTTTGGCTAGCGCCTGTTCGCAAGAACAGAAACCCCAAAAATAGCCGAAATGTATCAATCTGAATTTGAGATTACCCAAGAGATCGAGGAGCATTTTGACAATGGCTTGCGAGTAAAAGCCGAAGCCACAGTCGCGGCGATCGCCCTATCTAAATCATTATCATCCGCAACCGCAGCACAGCAGGTCGAACTAGCCAAAGCATCGGGATGGGGAACGCTGACCGATATTTGGGTAAAAGCCAACCACCAAGGCAATACATGGCAACTACGATGCTATGAAAGACTATGCCAACTGCTAACCAAAGAAGAAATCCAAGCTGCCAAATCAGCAACCGCCACAGCATATCAAACTAGTTTTGACGTAATTCGGGTGGTATGGGATTTGCTAGCAGAAGTTGGATTTACAGGCGGATCGATTATTGAACCTGCTTGTAGCACCCTCTCGTTTATGGGATGTCAGCCCCAGAGCATGAGAGAAATTTCGCAATGGGTCGGCATAGAACTAGATCCCACCTTTGCCCAGATAGCACGACTGCTATATCCAGAAGCCTTGATTTATGCCCAAGGATTTGAGAAAGTGAGCCTATCCGATAACAGTTTTGACCTAGCGATCGGTAACGTCCCCTTTGGCAGTTACAAGCTATTCGATCCCAGATATGCCCACTTGAATCTCAGCGTACACAATTACTTTTTAGCTAAATGTGCAGATTTAGTAAGAGAGAACGGATTGCTCTGCCTGATTACCAGTAGCTTTACCCTTGATTCTTCAGGCACAAGCTTCAGGAGATATCTGTCAGGAAAATTAGAGCTAGTAACCGCAGTGCGACTGCCAGATATAGCATTCAAACGATTCTCAAATACAGAAGTCGTGGCAGATATTCTGCTTTTCCGCAAGCTAACGGAAGCCGAACGGATGGCGACAAACAGTAAAAATTACAAATATCCAAATTGGGTGAAAACCGCACCATCGGGAAAACATACCGCAAATCAAGAGCCGATCATGATTAATGAATGGTTCATCAAGACAAAAGTAGCCTAGCGGCGGCTCGACAGAATATTCACCACACCAAAAAATAAAGCGCCTCAGTCCTTTTTAGGATTGAGGCGCTTTTTCATTTGAGGAAAAGCCCATGACTATTACCCCATTGAAATTCCGTAATATACTCGGTGAACTAACCGTCTCAAAACTATATGGCGGCGAGCATTTGAGCGTAACTGCCCCACCCAACTTTGACATCAGAAAAGAGATCGCCAAAATTGGTACAGCGATCGCCAAAGTATATCAACCAGCGATCGCAAAAATCCGCGCAATCCCAATCCCACCAGCATTACAACATATCTTGCCGAATGCATTTTGTGAATATGAAGGTCAAATTTATCGTCGCCATGATTGCCAACTGAAACAGGTCGGCAGTCAGCAAAACCGCATTCGCACGGCGATGTCGGTTGGTAAGATACTGGACTTAGTATTGAAGATGCAACAGTATGAAGATGAGAAGGAACTAGCCAAACTACGCCAAATTCTCAATCAAAAATATGCTGCGTTCATCATGGGATTTGGCAACTTTACCAGCAAAACTAACCTTGAGATTTTCCACGATGATCCTAACTACTATCGATTACGAGCCTTAGAAATTGACCGAGGCAAAGGCAGAAGCCCAGCCAAAGCGCCGATTTTTCATCAACGTACAGTCAGAGCGACACCCAGATATCGCGCCAATAATGCCAAAGATGCCCTTACTCAATGCTTAGACGCGCGTAGTTTTGTAGACCTAGACTGGATTGGGAACCTGCTAGATAAAACCATCAGCAACGTAGTCATCGAGCTAGAAGGAAGCATCTTCTACAATGGTATTGTCCCCCCCGAAACAGTACAAGAAGCTGCTAGAGAAGATTGGATTACCCGCGAGGAATTTATCAGTGGGAATTTAGTTGCGCGTTTAAACAAAGTGAAGGCATGGGAGCAGAGAGGAGTCCCCGACTGGTTACACATCGAAATGTACCAGCAGGTAATCGAAGAAAACCAGCCAGTCCCCTGTTTGCCCGAAGCCGATGATGTAGATATAAAAGTCCGCTGTGCAGTGAAATTGGGTATCAACACCAACGATCTATCCCCAGCCGACCTAAATCTACTGTTACGCAACACGATAAGAGTAAAGCTAGGCACGAGTTGGTTACCCACAACTGTAATCAAAGAATTTACCGAGCAACTGCTCAGTTTCGTCGGTATTAGCACTATTAAGTTTCATCCCGACCCAGCCAATATTTGGATCGTCACAGGCGATCGCAAATTAGTAAGTTCACCACAATCTCGGTAAGTTAGGTGATAGTAGTAAATTTTTTTAAAAATTAACTCGATTGGACATTAAAAACAGTAAAGTTGTTAGACATTAATGAGTTGCACTAAATGAAAAAGTACGTTACAGCGATATTCGTCCCATTAATTGCTATTGTCGGTTGCTCTCCTTCATTAGAATCTCAATGCAGTCAGATTAGTCCGATTGTTTTCACTAATCCTCCACCTTTTACTGGAAAAAATTCTTCAAATGTTGACTTTTATAAAGAAAAGGCGGATAAACTTCAGCAAATTACTGTCAATGATCCAAAATTGAAAGCAATTCAGACTAGATTGATTGATAGTTCACGAAATGCTGCTGAAGTTACGGGAAATCCAACCAAGGTAACAGCCCAAAAATTACAGAAATCGTTTGCTGATGATCTTGCTCTGCTGCAAGAGTTTGTTAATGTCTGTCCTAAAAAGAAGTGATTTCAATTTGAGTTTTTTTACTCTAAGTTCAAAAACTTTCAATTAGATAGAACCAATTCTGTAGAAATTACTTATAAAAGCAGGATTAATTAGTGAAAATAATCCTGCTTATTATCCTGATATTAAGTGGTCAAGCTAAAATTTGGTGCTTGACTTGATTACTTTAAATTAATATTTAGTATGTAGCCTTTGTAAACTAGTTATTATGAGTCCAGAAGAAGTAAGTTCAATCGAATCTCGTTTAGGCTATATCTTTTTAGATAAAGGTTTGCTCATTCAATCTCTAACTCGCAAAGCGGCGGCTCAAGAACAAAAGCAAAAAAGGCAGTGGTGGAAAAAAGAAAATAATTATGAAGATCAAAATGCTTTTCGTACACTTGGAGATGCAATTCTTAAAGCAATCTTGACTGAATTATTAATTCAAAAGGGCTATAAAACTCCTGGAGATATCACTCAGAAGAAGGGAACGTTAGAAAATGCAGGAAATTTAAGCGTAATGTTGAAGAAAATGGGAATCTCTCCAATTGTAGGTATTGGCGAGAGGACACTTGGAGTACATGAACAACCTTATGCTTTATCAGAAACTTTTGAGGCAATTGTTGCAGCAATTTATAAGGATCGTGGTTACGAAACTATTAAAGAACTAGTATTCCAATGGTTTAGTCCACTAATTTAGATGATAGCTTTTGGTCTTAGTATTATAGCCATCCATCTTTCGTTAAAATAAATGAGATAGAATACACATAGCTAGATCTAACTTGCATAATATTAGCCTGAAATGATTAATCACTAAAAGGATAGTTGAGAAAAATTATTATGACTCTTAAAGAGCTAATATACGCCGAAATTAACAGAGTCGAAGAAGGCAACCTTGATGAACTATACGAATTTGTTAAGCAATTTGCCAACACCAAATCTATAACCAAACCCAAAACAGGCATCTTAAACAAACTCAAACGCATCAAAATTCAAGCCCCAGTTGATTTTGCCACTAACATTGACCAGTACATGAGTGGAGAAAAGAACCTTGACAATATTCATTGATACTTCATACATCATTGCCCTCATCAACGAACGCGATCAATATCACACACAAGCACTAGATTTAAGCGATCGCTATATCGATCAAGCCATCGTCATCACCGATGCAGTTCTACTCGAAATTGCAAACTCCCTAGCTCGTAGATATAAAAATGAAGCAATAGAAGTAATCGAACAATTTCTTGATTCAGAAGATGTTGAAGTTATCCGCCTCACACCCGAAATCTTTGACCGTGCCTTTGAGCTATACAAAAACCGTCCAGACAAAGAATGGGGTTTAGTAGATTGCGTCTCATTCATTGTCATGCAAGATCGTAATATTCAAGAAGTTCTCACCTTCGATCAACATTTTGCACAGGCAGGATTCCAGATCCTCTCATCAAAATAGTAAGTGATTGAGAACAAGCAACGGATGATTTCACAGGTGATGTCAGGCGATCGGACACATCGCACCATCGAAGATATCGACGAGACAGTACTCAACGCCCTGCAAATGAAAGCGATCGCATCGGGTGATCCCTTGATCATCGAAAGAGCAACCATTGAAGCCGAGTTACAGATGCTAGGAATGCAATTGCAGTCGTACAATGACACGCAATTCAGAGACAAAGCCAGAATTCAGTACCTAATTGGCGCGATCAATGTTAACCATCCCGCTAACATACAGCACATCGAAGCCGATCTAGGTACAGTCGCCAGTGCCAATCTCACAGAATTCATAAGCGATCGCGGAGTGGTAATAAATCAAGCCGTGTTGATTGATCGACACATTGCTGACAACTTACAACACCTGAAAGAGAGCTATCGGCTAACGCAAATGCAAATAGGACAATTTGCAGGACTGAATGTATATCTGCGGAAGTTTGGCGGTGAAATCGAAGGACATATTGGTTCTAGCATTAATTCTGGCTATGAATTTGTGGCTGGATGTCTAGATCCTCATAACTCTCTGATGCACGTAATTCGGCAAGCGATGCCAGACAAACTGATTGCAGTGCAAGAAAACCTCGAACGAGATCGACAAGAGCTGCCGATTTTGCAAAAGCGGGTTATGCAACCATTTGAACATCTTCAGGAGTATCACCAAAAGTCGAATCGATTGGCAGAACTCGTGCAACTGTTTGATGTAATTGCCAATGAAGCACCAGTAAATGAAGAAGAAGATCTGAACTTGAAGCAGGAAGTATCAGATGAAGCAAGGGATTTATTCTGGAGCAATAATTCAATCGCCGCCAAGTTGGAGCCACCATCGACGGCGATCGTGGAAGCACTAATGCAGAGAACCCTGAAAGATTGGGTGAATGATACAGAGAACTGGCTTGAGCAGATTGCTCAGCTTGTTGGCAGTGTTCAGCCTGCGATCGCTATAACTAGCAATTCACCTATCGAGTTTCCGCAAACGAAGATGAGTAAACCATTGACTGAATTTATGTTTATAGAAAAAGGAGATAAGCAACTTGTAATTCCAAAAAAGAACGTAAACGAACAGAGGGAACAGCTCAAATTGTTCTAAACTCATTAAGGCACAGGAGAAAGTTTTAGCTTTGCAAAGATTTTCTCCTGTGCTATGCCACTATTGCTCAAGCCTTAGTAATTGGGAAAAAGATATTAATGGTTAATTCATTACCGCTTTTGCCTTTGGCGAGCGACATTGAAAGCAAAGTAGTTTTAAAAAAATTGGTAAAAGCACATCAAGCATTAGCAGAGCTAAAAGGAGTTGCCGCAAGCATTCCCAACCAGAGTATTTTGATCAATACGCTATCTTTACAAGAGGCGAAAGACAGTTCAGCCATTGAAAATATCATCACCACCCATGACGATCTGTATCGAAGTGATAGCCTTGCCGAGCAGTTTGCTAGTGTAGCGGCAAAAGAGGTACACAACTACGCTACAGCTTTGCGAAATGGATTTACGCAAGTTAAGCAGACTGGACTGTTGACGAATAACGATATTTTAAAAATACATGCTTGTATAGAAGAAAACCGAGCGGGATACCGCAAACTGTCTGGCACAGCCCTGAAGAACGATCAGACAGGAGAAACAGTGTACACCCCACCTCAACATTATGATGAAATAGTCGCTTTGATGAGCAATCTAGAG
>JBBRQX010000175.1:0-6092 GCA_038225745.1 Pseudanabaenales cyanobacterium
GGCTTCATTGCATCAGGCTTCATTGCATCAGGCTTCATTGCATCAGGCTTCATTGCATCAGGCTTCATTGCATCAGGCTTCATTGCATCAGGCTTCATTGCATCAGGCTTCATTGCATCGCCAGTCTTCTCTTTGGTAGCATCGGGCTTCATTGCATCAGGCTTAGCTGTTGCATCAGGCTTAGGAGTAGCAGCCTTTTCCTTGGTTGCATCAGTAGTAGCAGCAGGCTTTACCGATGGAACAATGGGTGCAGGTGTTTCGGTAGCACAAGAAACTAGACCAGCAGATAAGCCAAGACTTGCAACGATTAAAAGAGCTTTGAAATTCATAATTGTAGTTTTTTCGGTTTAGTAATGGATCTAACTAAGTTTGAGTGTAAGTAACTACATGTAGTTTTTGTGGAGGAGCCTACGTATAATTACTCACGCTATTCATTCTATGTTAAATAATTGTTAATTAATAGCTTAATTTTTGTAAATTTGTAATCTGTATAGCTAACTGATGGGATCAATCATGCAAAAGCTTGATTGGGTAAGGAAGTGATCGAAAATATACCTATAAGAATTTTTGAACTCATAGTTCAAGGCGATCGCCTCTCGAACTCAGAAAATGAATTATTGGTGAGCGATTTAAGAAAAAATTGCTTTTACTCTTGTGCTTTAGGCATCAATACTTCGGATCTAAAACTAATTACCGAAATCATTGAGCAGCGATCGCACCTACTGCAATTAGTTTATCCAGAAATTTTACAAACTCTAGCTCTTCACAATATTCAACTCGATCCGCCATCAGTAATATTTCCTCTGCTCTGGCATTATTGGCTACCTCTGGCTCAAAGTCTTGCAAACCAGCAAGAAAAAATTGGACGCACATTTATTCAAGGCTTACTCGGCGGACAAGGCACTGGAAAAACCACACTAGGCATCGTCTTAAATATTTTATTACGACATCTTGGCAAGACTTTTCTGAGCATTTCCCTAGACGATTTATATAAGACATATAGCGATCGCCAAAAATTACGCGATCGCCGTCCCGATCTAATTTGGCGCGGGCCACCTAGCACCCACGACATTGATCTGGGTATTCAGGTTTTGCAACAATTGCGCGATCGCCAACCAAACCGATCGCAACCGATCGCCATTCCCCGTTTTGATAAGTCTCTACATAATGGTGCAGGCGATCGCATCGAGCCAGAAATTTCCTATAGCGCCGATATTATTTTATTTGAAGGCTGGTTTGTGGGAATGCGACCTTTACCGATTTCAGAATTTCAGAATTTTGTGCCACCGATTTTGTCAGAAGGCGATCGCAAATTCGCGATCGCTTGCAACGCGAATTTATACAACTATCTACCGCTCTGGAAATATCTCGATAGCATGATAGTGCTTGTACCTGAAGACTATACATATAGCTTGCAATGGCGCATCGAAGCTGAGCATAAGTTAATTGCTTCAGGAAAAACAGGGATGAGCGATCGCGAGATCACCGAATTTGTCGAATATTTCTGGAAAGCCCTGCATCCTCAATTGTTTATGCCCCCCATGACTGATCGCCATAGCGCCGAATCATGCGCCGATTTAGTTGTCGAGATATCGCGATCGCATGTACCAACAAGAATTTATAGTCCAGCAAGAACTTATGCCAAAAAGTAGTGGTATGAGAAAGCACTGCGCTTACTTTTTAGGTTTTGTGACAGTCAATCGGAAGGAATAGACTACTATAATATTACGGATAAAATAATCATATTGATTTGAGACTTTAAAAAAATATTTACTCGCATAACTTTTAAGTATTTTGAGTAAATACCTAAGTCATGATCAATTATCATAAATTAAAATTAAGAATCGTTAAGATCTTACTCACCATATAGATTAAGGAACATTTGCAATGGGATTACCCTGGTATCGAGTGCATACAGTTCTCCTGAATGACCCAGGAAGATTAATCGCCACGCACCTGATGCACACTGCTCTCGTAGCAGGGTGGGCAGGCTCGATGGCACTTTACGAATTAGCGATTTTTGACCCTAGTGACCCCGTCCTTGACCCCATGTGGCGACAAGGCATGTTTGTCATGCCCTTCATGACCCGTCTTGGGATTACCAATTCTTGGAGTGGTTGGACGATCACTGGCGAACAAGTCACCGACCCTGGCTTTTGGTCTTTTGAAGGTGTTGCACTGGCACACATCGTTCTCTCTGGCTTACTCTTCCTTGCTGCTATTTGGCACTGGGTTAACTGGGATCTCGAACTATTCAGAGATCCTCGTACAGGTGAGCCAGCCTTAGATTTACCAAAAATGTTTGGTATTCACCTTTTCTTGTCTGGTTTACTCTGCTTTGGTTTCGGTGCATTCCACCAAACAGGTTTATTTGGACCTGGCATGTGGGTGTCTGATGCTTATGGCTTAACAGGTCACGTTGCACCCGTTGCACCTGAATGGGGACCGAACGGATTTAACCCATTCAATGCTGGCGGTATTGTGGCTCACCACATCGCGGCTGGTATCGTTGGCATCGTCGCTGGTCTATTTCACCTGACCGTGCGTCCACCAGAGCGTCTATACAAAGCACTGCGTATGGGTAACATCGAAACCGTACTATCTAGCAGCATTGCCGCAGTATTTTTCGCCGCTTTCGTTGTCGCTGGAACCATGTGGTACGGCTCGGCAGCAACCCCTGTTGAATTGTTTGGCCCTACTCGCTATCAGTGGGACAGCAGCTCCTTCCAACAAGAAATTTCTCGCCGTGTTCAAACTGGCTTAAACGCTGGTTTGAGTTCTGAAGAAGCTTGGTCAAAGATTCCTGACAAACTCGCTTTCTATGACTACGTTGGTAACAGCCCTGCTAAAGGTGGCTTGTTCCGCGTTGGTCCAATGAACAATGGTGATGGTATTGCTCAAGGTTGGCAAGGACATCCAATTTTCAAAGATGGTGAAGGTCGTGAACTTAGCGTTCGTCGCTTGCCTAACTTCTTTGAAACTTTCCCTGTCGTTCTTCAAGACAAGGACGGTATCGTTAGAGCCGACATTCCTTTCCGTCGTGCTGAGTCGAAGTACAGCGTTGAGCAAACTGGCGTAACTGTCTCCTTTGTTGGTGGTCAGTTGAATGGTCAAGCTTTTGCTGATGCTCCAAATGTCAAGAAGTATGCACGTCAAGCTCAGCTAGGCGAAATCTTTGAATTCGATCAAGAAAAGAATAATTCTGACGGTGTGTTCCGTACTAGCCCTCGTGGTTGGTTTACCTTCGGTCACGCTGTATTTGCCTTGTTCTTCTTCTTCGGTCACATTTGGCACGGCGCTCGTACCTTGTTCCGCGATGTGTTTGCTGGTGTTGATCCAGAAATGAGCGAAGACCAAGTTGAATGGGGCGCTTTCCAAAAGCTTGGCGACAAAACTACTCGTATCATTGAGGCATAAAACCCGATGGAAGCTCTAACTTACACTTTCATTTTCGCTTGTTTACTTGGTTTATTCTTCTTTGCAATCTTCTTCCGTGAGGCTCCTAAGGTCATCACCAGAGACAAGAAGAAGTAATTTCTAAATAAAAAAGCCCGCCTAGGCGGGCTTTTTTATTTAGAAATTACGCTTGATAAAATCTATGGGCTATCCTTGAAATATAAGCAGGAAAAGCTATGAAAACTATGACAAATTCATCACTGGCAAATCTGAGTCCTTTTTCGGCTGAAGGTAAGGCAATTCAACGTTTGCCTTTAGAAGCTGACAGTTCTCAGTGGTTAACAACCATCGAACGTGGTGAAGAAATTGATCTAGATGTGTTGCAGCAACAAATAAATATTTTTAAAGCTAGTGGGCAAAAAACAAAAATCGAAAAGCGAAATCTCTATACGCAATTTAGGAAAGTCAATTAGTCATTCAACAGGATTTAATAAAGCTGCCATTGGAGTTACAGCATGTCTATCCCAGCCTGAAACAGCTTCTATCTACAAGTCCACTAAACACAATCCATCACTTTCCAAGTCACGCATTAAAAGGGGATTTGGCAAATTATCGATCGCTAGAGATTGACTGGGGCGATCGCGTATATCGACTTATTTACAGAATAATTGAGTCTCCTTTTCCGAAGACTGTTCGGATTATTAGCTTTGATGAACATGATCCAGCATATGACGCTGCTAAACAAAGGCTAAAATCTTCCAAATCTAGATAGCGATCGCAGATTGTTTTTGATTGATATTGCGATCGCTAAAAACAAAATGAAAAATTTGTGGCTATCAGAGAGTAACTAAATTATCTAGTACAAGACAGCGTAAATATGGATACCCTTTAACAATTATTAAGACTGTCATCCCAGACTCGCAAGTGTAACTTTACTTAAGCCACCCTGTACTAGATATTTGTCAGGAAATCACTGGGGGTAATGATTCTAATATTTCTAAAAGGATTGAGGACTAATAAATCCTGATCGCCAGTAATGATCAAGTCGGCGTTGCCATTTACAGCAAGCTCTAGGAATTTATCATCTTTGCGATCGCGACAAGCTTGGATAGTCTCTTGGATTTCTACTATCTCTGCATCAGCAAAAAATTTAGAAATAAACTGAACACGTTCTTCCATGGAGAAATACTTCTCGAATTTCTTGCGCCCTAGTACTTCATCTAATTCAAGAATAATGGCTGTAGATGTTAGAAGATTTCCTGTTGAATATGCTAAATCAAAGGCTCTTCTAGGCAGGGACTGGGGGAACATCAAGGCGCTGATGGTTACGTTGGTATCAAAGACAAAGCGATCAGTTTTCATCAGCAAGAATTGATTCAAGAATTTCAGGGGTTAAGCCACGTTCTTGAGCTTTGGAGGCAATGTCATCCATAATTTGCAATAAAGAACGCTTATCTAGCTCCTGTTGTAACATGATACTAAACAACATTTCTAGCTTCTTCCGCCTAGATGGATTTATTTCCTGATAGGCTTTTGCAACTTCTGGGTTAACCTGAACTGTGATAGCTGCCATGATTTTTACAGGCTCAAAATTTTTCTGAATTGTAAATAGATTATAACAAGTCGTAAAATATCAGGGGAAATCCGTAGAAGGCTAATGGATTATATGTCTATAAAGTAGCGATCGCTGATTGTTTTTGGTTGATACTGCGATCGTATTTTTAGCTAGATGGTTAAGTGCTGATAATATCAGTAAACCTGAAGGAATGTTATGAATAATTCATTTATTGAGAAATGTATCAATGGCAATGCTTCTCTAGATGAAATAGATGACTATATTGATGCATGGAATGATGGCGATTCAGATACGGAAATCGAATTGCATGAATATTTGGGAATGTCTTGGAAAGAGTATTATATTTGGGCGATTAAGCCTAGTTTTTTAGCGGAGATTGTTAATACTAGGAATCAGGAGGTTGATACTCAAACATCCACCTCTGTTCAGTTTCTCTTAACATCGCTACTAATTCGATGATTCAATCTTATCTTCAATAAGTTTCATCCTTGATGCGACTGGATCAAGGCATTCAGTAAATTTTGTTTTTGAGTTGTAATAACAAGATGAAAGAGTACAGCTAGTTATTTGTGAAACTTGTAGGTCAGCATCTGAAAAATCTGCTCCTCCTGCGGTTAGATTCCTTAGAGTTGCCATATTAAGATTACTCTTACAAAAATTCGCTTGTGAAAATTTACCAGTTAGAGTCGTTGATCGTAAATCGGCTTGAGAAAAATTCGCTTGTAAAAATTCACCAACTAGCCACGCTGATCGTAGATCGGCTTGAGAAAAATTCGCTTGTAAAAATTCACCAGCTAGATTCACTGATTGTAAATTAGCGTTATCGAAATTTGATGCTGTAAAATTTCCATCCAATTGTTTAATTGAACGCGAAAAGTTAGCTTTTGTGAAATCTGAAGCGGTAAAGTCAGAGCGCTTAGATTGTATGTTTTGGAGAATTGATTTTACAAAGTCAGAACCTAGACATGAGCAGTCTATAATTATGGCTCCACTTAGATCCGAATTATTAAAGTTACACCGATCAATTTTAGAACCCAATAAATTGGCTCCCCTTAGATTGCAGTTACTAAAATGAGCTCCTGTAAATTTGCCGTAGGTTAAGTTAGAGCCTTGAAGATTA